>JBIPOX010000113.1:0-5293 GCA_044378785.1 Novosphingobium sp. | reverse complement strand
TAGAACTGGCCGGTGAGGTTGCCGCCCACCGCAGCGACATCGAACACCTTGGCCTTGTTGACATAGCCTTCGGCCATCAGCCGGGGAACCTGATCGATCAGCAGCACCGCCATGCGATCGACGGTATCGGGCAAGGCCCGCAGCCGCGCTTCGAGCTGTGCTGCCGAAAGGCGCGGCTTGGTCGCCGCGGCATCGAGCCGTTCGATCGAGATCGTCGGATCGCGCTCCTTGTTCCAGTCAGCCATGACCAGGCGCAGCAGCAGATTGTCGGTCGCCGGATCGAGCCGCCACCAATCGCCGTTGTAGCCCGCCGGGCGTTCCGGGCTGAGGATCACGTCGTATCGGCCCTGATCGTCGACTTTCAGTGTGTTGAAATCGGAGTAGCCCAGCGCCTGGACCTGCGAGGGCGTGTTTGCCCGGCCCAACTGGCCAAGCCGGGCGATGCGCACCTTCTCCATCCTGCCGCGCAGCCGATAGGTGCCGCCCGGCGCGATCAGCGCCTGTTTGTAGGTGGTGTCGGCATTGGGCTGGCCAATGTTCAGCGTCAGGTTGATCTGGGGCAGGAAGACCGGGCGATCACGATCATGGCTGATCGCCCCGATCGCGCCGCTGGCCAGCGATTCGAGCATCAGCCGCGCCAGCTCCTGCTGGATTTGCGGGTCGTCCTGCATTTCGGGAGGAAGCCGCTCGAGCATCTTGGGCGCGAGCGCGCGCAGCCTGTCGATTAGCGCGTCCCAACCGGCGATCGTTGGCGCTTCGCGCGGCGCGGCGGCAGGCGCTGCGGCCGGTCTCGGTTCGGCCGCGCTGGCGGCGGGCGTGGTTGTCGTCAGTGCCAGAACGAGAACAAGGCCCGCGGCACCTGGTCTAGTGAATCGCATTGATTTCTCCCCTCTACGGTCCGTTCCCTTGCGGTCGGGCGCGATTGATTCGCGTTTGTCGCAAATGACGTGCGTGGCGGCAAGCGCGGCCATGGCAGGAGAGAACGCTGGGGCTCCAGGGTCAGGCTCTAGCTGTGCCCCAAGCTGGTCAGCTCGGTGTCGAGGACCTGCAGAAACCTTGACCGGTCCGCCTTGCTGAACGGGGCAGGCCCGCCGATCTGTTCGCCGCCAGCGCGCAAGTCGCTCATGATCGCCCTGACCGCAATGGCGCTGCCGATCGAATCAAGGGTAAACGCCTTGCCGGTCGGCGCGATCACCATTGCACCAGACTTCAGGCAGCGATCCGCCAGCAGGATGTCCGATGTAATGACGATGCAGCGGCCATGCGACGCCTGCGCAATCCAGTTGTCGGCCGCATCGAAGCTGTCATCGACCACGACCCGGTCGATCAGGGGGTCGCGCGGAATGCGCATCCAGCTGTTGCTGACGATTGTCACTGCCGCCTTGTGTCGCAGTGCGACCTTGTAGATTTCGTCCTTAACCGGGCAGGCGTCGGCATCGACCAGGATGCGCATTCCGCTGGCAGAAGCGCTCATTTGTCCTTCTTGCGACCGGGGCCAGGCTTCTTGCCGCCCTTGGCGTGCGGCCCAGCGCCATCGCGGGCACCGGGGCCCTTGCCCTGGCTCTTGCCCAAGCCCTTGCCAAAGCCCTTGCGATGCGGCTTGGCCTGATAACTGGGTGCGGCATCGTTGCCGGCGCGGGCATTGCGGCGGTTGCTGCGCGCCGCCTCGCGCGGGGCCTCGTCCGATTGCTCGATCAGCAGCGCTTCCTCATCGTCGTCGGTTCCCGCAGTGCGTAAAAGCGCTGCGGAGAATTTTCCGGCCACGCTGCGCGGCACCTGGAAATGGGTCTCGGCCTGACCGATACGGATCGCGCCGATCTCGTTGCGGGTAATGTGCCCGCGCCGGCAAAGCAGCGGCAGCAACCAGCGCGGATCGGCATTCTGACGACGGCCGATGTTCATCTTGAACCAGACCACGTCCTCGAAGCCAGGGCGGTGCCGCTCTTCCTGCGCGGCCTTGCGGGCTTGCGGTGTGTTCTCGATCAGGTCTTCGGGTTCGGGCATGCTGGCGCGATGCGCGCGCACCAGCATTGCAGCCAGTTCCTGCGGCGATCGCTCGGCCAGCAGCCGTTCGGCGAGGTCCTGGTCAGTCTCGTCCAGCTCGACCGGTTGAAGCAGGGCGGCCAGCAGTCGCTCGCGATCCTGCGCCTGGATCGCCTCGCGGCTTGGCGCTTCGATCCATTCGGCATTGATCCTGGCCCGACCGAGCATGTCCTGCACCCGTCTGCGGCGGGGGTAGGGGACGATCAGGACCGCCGTGCCCTTTTTGCCGGCGCGGCCGGTCCGGCCCGAGCGGTGCTGCAGGGTTTCGGCATCGCGCGGAATCTCGACATGGATGACCAGGCTTAGCGTGGGCAGGTCGATCCCGCGCGCTGCGACATCGGTCGCCACGCAGACCCGAACGCGCCGGTCGCGCAGTGCTCGCATGGCCTGATTGCGCTCCGACTGCGAATGTTCGCCCGACAGCGCCACCACGGCAAAGCCGCGCTCCTGCAGGGTCGCATGCAGATGGCGCACGCTCTCGCGGGTGGCGCAGAACAGCATAGCGGTTTCCGCCTCGTGAAAGCGCAGCAGGTTGACTACTGCGTTCTCGATCTCGGAAGGCGAGACGGTGACCGCCTGATAGGCGATATCGCCATGGCCGCGATCGTCGCCCACGGTCGAGATGCGCAGCGCGTCGCGCTGATAGCGCCGTGCAAGGGCCTCGATCGAGCGCGGCATCGTTGCTGAAAACAGGAGGGTGCGGCGGCCTTCGGGGGTCGCGTCGAGAATCTCCTCAAGGTCCTCGCGAAAGCCCATGTTGAGCATTTCGTCGGCTTCATCGAGCACCACGGCGGCCAGCGCCGACAGATCGAGCGCGCCACGCTCAAGGTGGTCGCGCAGCCGTCCGGGCGTGCCCACGACGATCGAGGCACCGGCCTGCAATGCCCGGCGCTCCAGCGAAGGGTTCATGCCGCCAACGCACGTGGCGATGCGCGCGCCGGCCTTGGCGAACAGCCAGGCCAGTTCGCGGCTGACCTGCAAGGCCAGCTCGCGGGTTGGCGCGATCACCAGCGCAAGCGGCCGGTCGCTGCGCGGCATCGTGCCGTCCGGGCCGAGCAGTTCGCTCGCCATGGCAAGCCCGAAAGCGACTGTCTTGCCCGACCCGGTCTGGGCCGAGACGACAAGGTCGCGGCCTAGCGCTTGCGGTTCGAGCACCGCGGCCTGGACGGGAGTTGGACTGGAATAGCCGCGCTCGGCAAGCGCTTCGCCAAGAAACGGCGGGAGGTGTGGAAAGGTCATCTATCTCGCAATGCATTTTGGAGCCGCGCGAAATTGCGCGGCGCGCAGCAGTCAGACCGATTGGGCGGCAGCCCAGCCGCTCGCCCAGGCCCACTGGAAATTGTATCCTCCCAGCCACCCGGTCACATCGACTGCTTCGCCGATCGCATAGAGACCTGGAACGCGTTTGGCTTCCATTGATTTCGAGGAAAGTTCGGCCGTGCTGATCCCGCCCAGCGTAACCTCGGCCTTGGCATAGCCTTCGGTGCCGGTCGGATCGAAGCGCCAGCGGGCCAGCCGGTCCTGTGCCTGGCGCAGCCAGGCATCGGTTATGCTCGCCAGCATTTCGGACTGGTCGACGCGGTCCGCTAGCGCCGCGGCGAGCCGATCGGGCAGCCGTTCTTTCAGCAAGGCGCGAAGCGTCTGGCGCGGTGCGGTCCGTTTTGCGGCCACCAGCCAGTCGCGCTCTTCGTCGGGCAGAAAGTCGACATCGACGCCTTGTCCGTGCCGCCAGTAGGATGAGACCTGCAGGATGGCAGGGCCGGACAGGCCGCGATGGGTAAACAGCGCAGCTTCGCGAAACGCGGCGGTTCCGCTCGAGACAACGACCTGTGCCGAAACGCCCGACAACTCGCGGAACAGGACATCCTCGCCGCCCAGGGTCAGCGGCACCAGCGCAGGTCGCGGCTCCACCACCTTGAGCCCGAACTGCCGGGCAAGCTCATAGGCAAAATGGGTCGCGCCCATCTTCGGTACTGAAGGCCCGCCGGTCGCGATCACCAGCGCGGCTGCCTCGAAGCTGCGCTCGCTGGTTGTGACGCGAAACCGGCCCGCGCCATGCTCGACGCTGGCGATGGCCTGATCACAGACCAGCTGCCCGCCGGTTTGGGCCAGCTCGTCGAGCAGCATCTGGACAATCTGCCGCGCCGAGCCGTCGCAGAACAGCTGGCCCAGGGTCTTTTCGTGCCAGGCAATGCCATGGCGCTCGACCAGATCGAGGAAATCGCGCGGCGTGTAGCGGCTGAGTGCCGACTTGGCGAAATGCGGGTTAGCCGAAAGATAGCACTCGGGCGCGGTGTGCAGATTGGTGAAATTGCAGCGACCGCCCCCCGATATCAGGATCTTCTTGCCGGGCTGGTCCGCCTTTTCGAGCACGATGACGCGTCGCCCCCGCCGTCCCGCCTCGGCAGCGCACATCAGGCCAGCAGCACCCGCGCCGAGGACAATGGCATCGTAGGTTTCGGTCATTCAGGGCCAGTGGAGATTTCGGCGCCGTCTGGCAATGGCTAGGGCCCTGACCCCCGGGTCCGGCTCGCCGATGCGGGCTGTTGCTCAGATCAGGACAAAGGCTATCGCCAGCGAGGCTATCAGGCTGACCAGGCTGGCGGCAATCACTGGCCAGACAGCGCGCAGACCGAGCTCCATCAGCAGGTCCATGCGTGAGCGCATCGCGGTTGCAGTGACGGCGAGCAGCAGCAGCGCCTTTGACGCGGTCAGTGCGCCGCCTTGCACCGCATCGGGGATCGTCAAGAGACTGTTGGCGCTCAACACCAGCAGGAAGGCCAGGATGAAGCCCGGCACCGAAATGCGCCGCCAGCTGGCGCGCCGTATCGCCACGCTCGACCGCATCCTTGGTCCTAATGCGGCTGGCACTGGCGGGCGCCTCAACGTCAACATCATTTCGTCCGACATACCTGGTCAGACCATGGCCTCGGCCCCGCGCTATGCCCGTGCGACCGAGGTGATGAAGATCGTGCGCACGCTGCTCAATGGCGAGCACCTCGATTTCCAGGGCGAGCATTACCAGCTCAAGCTCGATCCGCCGCGGATCGGCACGATCTCTGGCACCTGCCCTGCGTTCTACTTCGGCGGCCTCAGCAACGAGGCGCGCGATTGCGCCGCCGAGGGGTGCGACGTCTATCTGATGTGGCCCGACACCATGCCTAAGAGCCTGATCCGAAACTAAGTTGAGTAGTATCAGCGGGTTAGCTTGACGCCGTGCCTGATCGTTGATTCTGGGGTTTTGCAACAA
>JBIPOX010000375.1:0-5307 GCA_044378785.1 Novosphingobium sp. | reverse complement strand
TCTATAAATACAGTTTTGGATTACAAAGAATGCAACACATATCATGTGTTTTGAATTACATATGTGTGCCTATCAGCATTGTGTATGTTATATAACAAAGGGAAAAACAGTATTTACCTGGCACAGACCACTTTGAAGCCAAATTCACAGCGACTAGGCATCGTCGCCTAATGAAGAAAGCAGGGTCTGCTTTGGTACAGTCACAGGATGGCCAAAGTGATGGAGACAGAAGGGTTTGTATTAGGAAAACAAAAGAGGGCTTTTTGAAAATGTGTGCGTTTTAGACACGCGCAGATATATATAAATTTATGGGCACATGTTTTTGACTGTGAGTGCTTTTCCAAATCAATGCAGAAAATCAACAACGTCCTGCTAATAGGCATCTGCGTCTTGCTTTTCAACGCGACGGAAACACACGCTTGTGACGAGCTCGCATATGGAATGTGTGCTATTGCCATTGACACGAACATGACCGACGGCGCAATGTTGGAATGCGATAAAGTTGAAAGATACCACATTGAACTCGAAAAGTGTATGGCAGACTCAGATTGCTGCGAAGATAAACATTCTGAAATTAAGGATAGCACCGAAGCCCCAATCCTGGCCATGTGCCCACGCTTGGCTGAAATTATCGAAAATTGCGATGACAATGACGAAGTTCTTAACCCGTCTTCGAGTTCTTCAGGCAATGATGACGGTAAAAACTCGTCTTCTAGTTCTTCGACTCGAGTAAATTCACATTTTGCACGCTACGAGACATGGGCCCCTTATGCTTTTATGGCAGGTCTTGCTCTTTTTTGATGTGAATAAAGACTGGGAATGTTTTAGATTTAATCATATGCAGACAATCACCGTTCATCTTGAGCAAGCCGCGACCGTGCTACAGCATTTTCGATATCGGTCTCATGATCTACAAATGCTGCAGCTCGTGTAGCTTTTTCGCTAATCCTTTGGCGTTTAAGCATTCTAGCTTCTCTGGACTGAGATTGATCGTTTGTTTCAGGCACATGAGGTATGTGCACACTCGTATTATCGCTTCTCGCAACATCCCCTGAATTTGCACTCTGTAAACTCCCCCTAACCCCGAAATCATTAAACAACGATGGATAGCTTACAGGAATCAAACTGTTTCCGACACTTGGTCCCATTCTGGCATGGGGTAATGACATTGTTTCCGAAAGTGACAGTCGCCGTTCAGGGGGGCGTGCCAAAAGTTGTGCGTAGCTTGGCGGAGTTGGGTTGGGCTGTCTTGTTGAAGCTGGACTGTAAGTTTGAAATTGTAATGGTGAAAAAGGCATGTGACCAAACCCCAGATGATGAAATGGGGATGCTACGGCATGTGTGGGTCGCTGAGACTGCCCCAGGCCATAGAAAGGCAGAAGTGGATGATGTGGAATTGGGGATGCGACAGCATGCGGGGGCCGCGGCGTGGCTGTGACAGAATGATTATGGATAAATTGAAGGATTGCTGCATTAGGATCGACACTAGGTACCATTTCAATTCCAGGTATTCTCTGCTTCAGCTCAGCATGAATTTTATCATGATTGTGGCATTCATGTGTGACTATATCAATCGCAGGTAAAAGAAACGAGTCTTGTAGTTTCAGACAGTAGATCAGCATCATTGCATTTCTGGTGGTTCCCAAAAGAATTTCAGTGTTTTGGAGATGCCCCTGATCTGTATAGCTGCCAGGAAATCTTCGAACGACCTGCAGCAGTTTTGGTTGCAAGTAATTCATGATTTGTACATGTTGCCCAGGGGTTCGACGAATATATCCACCCCTTAAAATCTTTACGAATGTAAGAGCGTCTGTGATTAGGTAATTATGGAATACCAGTGTTGTCAAATCTGCCATGAATGAGCCATGAGCATTTCGAATGAGCTCAATCTTTCTCTCATTCTTTTCACTAAGTTTTCCACGGTCGTGAAACAGTGGAAGTTCTTCACGAGTTTGCGACATCGGATGGCTTTAGTTGGCTTAGCTCTGGTCAAATTTATATACTCACTTAGCAGCCTAATGCTATGGCTGTTTGACATACGATTTCAGCACCCACTTTTAGCCACACCTCTGCATATAAAAGCAAGCTTTTGATTCTCCATGTCATCTTTGGCTGTGATCACGATGACATCTGTTGTTTCCGTTGGGCCACGCGAGGAAAAGATGCGAGATTATCTGGGGTTTTTGCAGGCGAACCATCCCGTACAGAGGTTGATGGCAAACAGCATGCAGTATTTGGAATATCTAAAGGCCTTTCTCAGCGATGGTACTATGGACGAGAATGATGTTGCAGCAATTACGCGGGCGTTGGGCTTTCCTTATTCATTGGAAGAATATAATTCCAAATCAAGACAGGAAAGAACGAGCATTGACCTTGAAGTTATATCAAACATCGAGAGAATCCCAAGAGACGTCAGACTGCGTACATATTACGACATTCTCAGCTTGATAGTATCTGCGTACATCCACACCGAATTCGACACAACAATCATGGAAGACTATGTTCGTGACTTTATTCGCCAAAAAAGGAGTGAACAGACGAAAAGCAAAGAACAGCTCGAACGAGAGTGGACCTCAACGATGGGCTCTAAATACAACTACACCTCAATCGTGACTCAAAACGATGCACAAAGGTTCTTCGAGTTGATGCTGTTTTTCAACAGCCCAGAGTGCATTTCGATCCCAGAAAACCCATTGAACTCAAAAGAAACCGCGAGAATGAACTCACGTGGTGGGTTTTACTGCACATGGCTTGATTACATGCACTTTGGCGATCGGTTTCAACAGGACGTTCGAAAGCTTGTTGTCGATACTTGGAACGCTCTCACTCCCGATCAAAAAAGGAGGCTATACATTGACATCTGTGCAGTGGCAAAGAAAAACTTCATGCACACTAAAACTACTACAGTCAACCCACGGGCACGACGCGGGTCTGAGCCTGAGCGCAGTTTGACTAAAGCTGAACGCAAGATGGAAATTGTGCAGAGTTTGCTCAATATATGGAACGTAAATAAGGTTTTCAAGAAAGATTCTGATTACGTTCGTTATGTAATAGCATTCAACGCTACCATTGACGCGGAAAAGGACCAAAAGGCAGTGCAAGAGATTAATCACGCATTTGGCTTTAACGTGCCATTTGCTGATTATAACGAAATGGGGCCTGATGAAAGGGACGAAGTCGAACACAGTGTGCTTGTGAAAATCCAAAACATGTCACAGCCCCAAAAGCTTTTCAGATACTATGAGATCTTCAGGCTGCGCGTCGACCACCACGTTTCCTACTATTTCAAAAAAGACACTGGCTCAGACAGTGACTCAGACAGCGACGAACCACCGAGCACGACGACAGAGCAACAGCACGCTGCAGAAATCAGGAATTTCATAAAGGATAATTTTAGCACCGTCACAGTTCAGAATTTGTTTGCAAAGAAAACAGTGGACTTGAAAAAGACCACAGAGCTACAAGCACTCGACAATTTCGTCCGTCTGGTAATCGTTTTCATGCAATGCTCACGCGACCCCAAAAACGCAGCAGAGACTAAAGCCATCGCCGAGCGCTGTGGGTTTTTCTGTCAGTGGGACGACTACAATGCATTCGGTCATGAATTCAGAAAACAAATCACATCAAACGTGGCCCAGACTGTTGTTTATCTGACAGAACAAGAACGAAAAACGCTGTACAACGATATCTGTCGCGTGTTGCAGACAAACTACGTTCATGCATACATGACACACCAAAAGCCAGCAGCTGCAGCATCAGCCGTGGCAAAAACGAAGGCTGGGTACATGCAGCAGCTGGGCGCATTTTACAACTACTAGCCATGGTTTGGTTTTGGTTTTGGTTTTGGTTTATGATTAAAGTAAAGGTTTATCGAGAGCTCGCAGTTTAACCACACTGAGCCTAAACAATTACCGAAAGTCTCTTGCGGCCGGCAGCCGCGTGATAGGAAGAAGAGGATCAGGGCTACTGCTCCGACGGGGGCGAGCTGCAGCAGCAGGGGGGTTAGCGCGCTGGCTTGCAATAGTGCGAAGCTCGTGTTCAAGAAGCTCCAGGCCAATGGGCGGCATATTTTCTTCAAGAGCTTGCTTGTAGAATGTGTAATGCTGTTTTAGTTTCGTGAGTGTCAGTATGTCCGGAGAGAATGAAACAGGAAAGACTGCATTTTCACGAGTGATAAACGAGGCCAAAACAGTGTATGCTTTGAACAAACTCTTAGCCAGTTTGCAGGTTGTCCGAGCGTCGAAATTTTGGTTTTGCACTATCCACGAATTCAGAGTTCGAAGACACCTAACCTTGATGTTGTTTTGGCCAGAATAGTAATTCTTGGAAGGTCTTGATACGGGACGGTATTCAGAGGCTGACATATACACGAAATAAATTGTCAGGAGTTCCAAAAAATGCTGCTGAGGAATCTTGCGCCCATTTGGATCATTTGGATTTTCCTCAAAATCACCAGTAAACAGCATACGACTGTTACTATCATGACCCTTATGCATCGAGGCCTTCCAGGCCACATGCAATCCTCGTATGATCGTAATAGCAGCAGTAAACGCAAACGACGTGATTTCATAGGCATATTCCAGTCTATTAGACAACATCGACAATTCTACAGAATTATTCTGAAACATAGTTTCGAACATTGCTAACATTTTAATGAGTTTTGGCTGCAGATCCACAGTATGTTGTATGTATTGCTCGATCTCTGACATGATGTGAAAACCCCCAGTGCTCACGGTGCTTAAATACTGTTCTCAGCTCATATGATAGGCAAATCCAAATCCACAATCTTCGCGCAAGGAAGCAAAGCAAAAAATACGTTACACATGCATAACTGTAAACAACAATAAAAAACGTCTTTTATGTCTATTTCTGGAAAAAAAAAATTGCAAATAAAATGTTGTATTTTCTTTTTTTTTCTCAGAGTCTATAAAAGAAAGCTCGACCCCAGTCTGCCCCAACCACCACGCCCTAGCCACGCACCGAACCCCCCAAGCACCCCGAAATGTCCAAAGTGCTAATTCTTTCAGATAAGATGTACGGATGCGAATTAGCCACGGGGTTTTCATACGCGAACGCTCTGCAGAAGAAAATCAAGACATACGAAGACATTACAAACGATCTCATCGACGTTCTCATCATGCTGGTGGTGGAATACGTCCAAGGCGGGATTGCCAAGACCGACATCCGGGCTCTCCTGACCCCTGCATATTTCGGGGTCCACGTTCCCCACTCTCATCTTTTGCTCAACTACCTCAACAATTTTCACGGCTTGCAGATTGTCAAAGCCCGAGACTTCAAAGGCATGTG
>JBIPOX010000112.1:0-5311 GCA_044378785.1 Novosphingobium sp. | reverse complement strand
ATGCGATCACTGCCGAAGTGCTGGATCTGGTCGAGCACCGCTTTGCCGATCATTTCGGCACGCTCAGGCCATTCTGGTTCGGTGCCTCGCGCAAAGACGCAGAATCTGCCTTCGCGCATTTCCTGAAGAGCGCCCTGCCCCGCTTCGGCGACTATCAGGATGCGATGCTGGCGGACGAGAAATTCCTCTATCATGCCGTTGTCTCGCACTATCTGAATTGCGGCCTGCTCGATCCGCTCGAGATATGCCGCGCTGCAGAGGCGGAATATCTCGCGGGCCGCGCGCCCATCAACGCGGTCGAGGGCTTTATCCGCCAGATCATCGGCTGGCGCGAATATGTGCGTGGCATCTACTGGCGCGAGGGGCCGGACTATGTCCGCCGAAATGCCCTCGACGCCAAGGCCAAGCTTCCCGCCTTCTACTGGAGCGCAGATACCGAAATGGCCTGCCTGCGCGCCGCGATCGCGCAGACCCGCGATGAAGCCTATGCGCATCATATCCAGCGCCTGATGGTGATGGGCAATTTCGCGCTGCTGGCGGGCGTCGATCCGCATGAGCTGCACGAATGGTATCTAGCGGTCTATGCCGATGCCTACGAATGGGTTGAGGCACCCAATACGGTCGGGATGAGCCAGTTTGCCGATGGCGGACTGCTGGCCTCGAAACCCTATGCGGCAAGCGGTGCCTATATCGACCGCATGTCTGACTATTGCGGCGGCTGCCGCTACAAGGTCAAGCTCAAGGCAGGACCAGACGCCTGCCCGTTCAACTATCTCTACTGGGATTTCGTTGCGCGGCACCGCGAGCGGATTAAGGGAAACCCCCGGATGGCGCGGATCGTACGAACCTGGGACAAGTTCTCGCAGGAGCGGCAGGCCGAGATCCGCGCCGATTCCGCCCGGTTTCTCGGCTACCTGTGATTTTGCGCAATCCCGGCCATCCGCCAGAACTGCACCTCCACCCTATTCCAGCGGCACGCCCGGCTTTGACTTGGCGGTCCTGATCGTCAGCGAAGTCTTGACGCTCGCAACATTGGGCGCAGGGGTCAGCTTCGAAGTGAGGAATTCCTGAAACGATTGCAGATCGCGGCTGACGATCTTGAGAATGAAATCGATCTCGCCATTGAGCATGTGGCATTCGCGCACCTCGGGAAGCGCGCGCACGTGCTCCTCGAACTGGCGCAGCGCATCCTCGGCCTGGCTCTTGAGGCTGACCATGGCGAAAACCGTGATCGTGTAGCCCAGCTTGCCGCCATCCAGATCGGCGTGATAGCCCCGGATAATGCCCGCTTCCTCCAGCGCGCGCACCCGGCGCAGGCAGGGCGGCGGGGTCAGCCCGACTCGCGCAGCCAGATCGACATTGGTGATCCGCCCGTCGTCCTGAAGCGCGGCGAGCAGGCTGCGGTCGATTTCGTCAAGGTTGCTCATGGGCTTTCACCTGCCGCAAGACGCCTGAGGCGGCTCACCCGTTTGCCGCAATTGGCCGGATTTGTCGCTGATCGCTAATATAATTGTTCATAACGGCATCGTCCCGCTTTGCAACGCATCTCCAGCGCGTGCTTCAACTCCGGTTGCGGACTGCTACGGCAGACGCAGCGATCCAGCTTGCAGGCCTCCCGCCGACAAGTCCGGTCCGGAGCAGCAATGCATTTCGACGACCGCCTCGATACCGTGCTCAGGCAACCCGTTCGCGGGCAGGCGATCGCGCGCATCCAGTACGTGCAACTGCTCGACCTGCTGGGCAAGACCCAGGCGAACACCGGCAGCCCCCTGCTCGATCCCGCCTATGACCGGCTGATCGCCCTGGCCAGCATGCTGCCTGCCACGAGCCGGGCGGAAATCCTGCGCGGCTCAGGCCTCAAGCTGCGCAGCCCGGCACTGATTGCATTCCTCGCCGATGACGAACCGGCTGTTGCCAGCGCGGCCATTGCCACGGCCGATCTCAGCGAACAGCAATGGATCGACCTGGTCCCCGCCCTGCCCGTCGCTGCGCGCGGCGTCCTGCGTCATCGCCGCGACCTTGGCCCGACAGTCGAGGCCCGGCTCGCCCGGCTCGGCGTCGCCGACCGCGGCTTGCCGCCAGCGCCAGAAGTGGTGGCCACCGCAGTGTCGCAGGCCAAGCCTCGGTCAAGGCCTCGCCCGTCCCCCGCACCTGCAAACCAGACACCCACAGACCAGACGCCAGCGTCGAGCCGTTCCGAAATCGGCGATCTGGTTCGGCGGATCGAGGCTTTCCGCAAGGCCCATCCAGCTCCCCGTCCCGCCCCGGCCAACGATGCGCCGCGCCTGCCGCTCGGCGATGCCGAACTCTTCGCGGCAAGCGAAGTGCGGCGATTCGATTTCGTCACCGACCCTGGCGGGCGGATCGTGCGGGCCGATGCCGATGCCGCACCGATGCTGATCGGCCTGTCGCTTGGCTTGCTGCCTAACCCCCGGGTCGAGAGCGCTGCGCCGCAAGTCGCGCAGGCGCTGCGTCTGCGCCAGCCAATTGAGGGCCAGATCGTCGAGATTACCGGCGCTCCGGCAATCAGCGGCACCTGGCAACTCGACGGCGCGCCGCTGTTCGACGCGGCAACCGGGCGCTATACCGGCCATGCCGGGCGCGCCCGGCGCGTGCCTGCTGAAATGCTCGAGCATAACGACGCCGACTCCATGGCGGACCGCATGCGTCAGGTCCTTCACGAATTGCGCAATCCGGCTGGCGCGATCCAGATGGCCTCGGAATTCATCCAGCAGCAGATCGGCGGCACTGTCTCGCACGAATATCGCGCCATCGCTGCCTCGATCGCCAGCGACACAGCGACGGTGCTGGCGGGCCTCGACGAGCTCGACCGCATGGTCAAGCACGAGGCGGGGGTCAGTGCACTCGAACCGGGCGAGAGCGATCTGGCCGCCAATATCGCCGCAACCGTCGCCTTGCTCGATCCGCACATGGCGCAGCGCGAGAGCGGCTTCGCGCTCGATCTGCCGGAAGACGGCCTGCGCGTCAGCATCGCACGCGGCGATCTCGAGCGGCTTACCTGGCGGCTGCTCGCCGCGCTTGCCGCCGCCACCGGCGCTGGCGAGCGATTGGCGCTGACCGGCTTCGCCAACCCGCTCGAATCGCGGCTGGAGATCGATCTGCCTGCGACGTTGCGCGATCTATCCGACGAGGAACTGTTCGCTGCCCACGCCCGGCAGCGCGGCCCGGCGATTTCGGCAGGCGTGTTCGGGCTCGGCTTCACCCTGCGGCTGGCCTCGGCCGAAGCGCGCTCGGCGGGCGGATCGCTGCGGCGCGAAGGCAGCGCGCTGAACCTCATTCTGCCCCGCGACGAGCCGGCTTCAGCGAATATTAGGGGTGCCTGAGCTATCGCCCAAAGCGATGCACGCACCGATTGCCCATGCCAACATCCTCGCCCCGCCCGCACCCGAGCGGATTGCGGAGCTCGATCCTGCGTTTGGCACGCGCTTTCTCGTCTCGATCGATACCGAGGAAGAGTTTGACTGGAACGCGCCGATCACCCGCGATCAGCACGGCATCAGCGCCGCGCCCGCCATGGCCGAATTCCAGCACTTCTGCGAAGCGCGCGGTGTCGTGCCGCTGTGGCTGGTCGATCATCCGATTGCCACTTCGAGCAAGGCTGCGTCAATCCTCAGACCCGCTGCGCAGGCCGGTAAGGCGGAAATCGGCCTGCACCTGCACCCGTGGGTGAGCCCGCCGTTCGACGAGCAAGTCACCCAGTTCAACAGCTTTGCCGGCAATCTTCCTGCCTCGCTCGAACGCGCAAAATTCGTCGGCCTGCTCGCCGCGATCGAGCTAAACCTCGGGGTACGGCCGGTGATCTATCGCGCCGGGCGCTATGGCGCTGGCCCGGCAACCGCTGCCCTGCTGCGCGAACAGGGATTTGTCATCGACAGCTCAGTACGTGCCAATTTCGACTATTCCGGCGAACCCGGCGGCCCGGACTATCACGCACATCCGCTCCATCCCTATTGGCTCGATGGTGCCCGCACCCTGCTCGAATTACCAGTGACCACCGTCTTTGCCGGAGTGCTGCGCGGGTTTGGCACCAAGCTGTTCCCGCTCGCCAAGCGGGTGCCGCGCCTGCCGGGCGTGCTGGCGCGCACGCGCTTGCTGGAACGCATCCCGCTCACGCCCGAGGGCATACCAGTGCGCGAAGCCTTGCGCGCGATTGACGCAGCGCTCGCCGAAAAGCTGCGCGTGCTGGTGTTTTCCTTCCACAGCCCATCGCTGGCCCCGGGACACACACCCTATGTGCGGAGCCCAGCCGACCGGGAGCGGTTCTACGCCTGGTGGACAGCGGTGCTTGGCCATCTTGCCCGGCGCGGGGTTGCGCCGACCACCGCTGCCGAAATTGCCCGCGCGGCGCGGCTTGCCTAGAGGCGACAGGCAGGCTAACGCGCAGCCCTGCCCTGCGGCTGGCTTTGCCGGACGCGGGGGGAGACGCGAAAGCGATGGCGTTGCGGGCCTGTAGCTCAGTTGGTTAGAGCTGGCCGCTCATAACGGCTAGGTCGCGGGTTCGAGTCCTGCCGGGCCCACCATCGCCAGCGTCGCCGGACCAGGGTCGGGGAGTAGCGCAGCCTGGTAGCGCATCTGGTTTGGGACCAGAGGGTCGCAGGTTCGAATCCTGTCTCCCCGACCAGTCCTTGCAAGGACTCAGGCCCGGTCAGGCCTTTAGCGGACTGCCGCGAGCAGCGCGAAGCCGGGCCTCGATCACGCCCCAGTCAAGATTGCGCATGAAGGCATCGACATATTTGGCGGCGGCAGTGCCATAATCCATGTGGAAAGCATGCTCGTACATATCGAGCGCCAGCAGCGGAGTTCCGCTTCCCGGTCCATTGGTGTGGTCCCAGGCCCAGTAGTTGTGCAGCGAGCCGGTATGCTGGTTCCAGGCGAGCATGCACCAGCCCGACCCGCCAGCCAACGCCATGGCGGTGCGGCGGAATTCTGCCTCCCATGCCTCGAACGAGCCGTAACTCGCTGCAAGCGCGTCGCGAATGCTGCCCGACGGCTGACCATTGCCGCCAAGCTGCTCGAAATAGAGTTCGTGCAGGACCACCGAACCGGTGCGATGAAGCTCTTCGCGCTTGAGCCCGCCATAGACCACTGGCGGCAGGTCCTTGTCGGCCATGGCAGCAGCAAGGCGGCCCTCGATCATGTTGAGAGCCCTGACCGAGCCCTGATAATTGTTCTCCCAGTGCGAACGGATCAGCTTTTCCGACAAACCTTCGAGCTTGGCCGGGTCGAAGCCGAGCGGCTTCACCCCGTGCCTTCCAGCAAACGCGGGGATGGAACTTGTCGCACTGGCATC
>JBIPOX010000111.1:0-5316 GCA_044378785.1 Novosphingobium sp. | reverse complement strand
CTCGACCCCGGGCGTCGGCCTGATCAGCCCGCCCCCGCACCATGACATCTACTCGATCGAGGATCTGGCCCAGCTGATCCACGACCTGAAAAACGCCAATCCCAAGGCGCGCATCTCGGTCAAGCTGGTCTCAGAGGTCGGCGTCGGCACAGTCGCGGCAGGCGTTTCGAAGGCGCGCGCCGACCATGTGACGATCTCGGGCTATGAGGGCGGCACTGGCGCTTCGCCGCTGACCTCGCTGACCCACGCAGGCAGCCCGTGGGAAATCGGCCTTGCCGAAACCCAGCAGACGCTGCTGCTCAACAATTTGCGCAGCCGCATCTGTGTGCAGACCGACGGCGGCCTGCGGACGGGACGCGACGTTGCCATCGCTGCGCTGCTCGGCGCGGACGAATTCGGTTTCGCCACTGCGCCGCTGATCGCCTCGGGCTGCATCATGATGCGCAAGTGCCATCTGAACACCTGCCCGGTCGGGGTCGCAACCCAGGACCCGGTGCTGCGCGCGCGCTTTACCGGCGAGCCCGAGCACGTGATCAACTACTTCTTCTTCGTCGCCGAGGAACTGCGCGCAATCATGGCCGAACTCGGCTTTCGCACCCTGGCCGAAATGACCGGCAGGGTCGACATGCTCGATTCGCGCCGCGCGCTCGATCACTGGAAGGCGGCCGGGATCGACCTGTCGCGCCTGCTCTATCAGGCCCCGCAAGGTGACAGCCCGTCGCTCAACTGGAGCGAGACCCAGAACCACGGCCTTGAGAACGCGCTCGACAACGATCTGATCTCGGCGGCTGCTTCGGCGCTGGAGAGCAAGCAGCCGGTGCGGATCGAACGGTCGGTGTCGAACGTCAACCGCACCGTCGGCACCATGCTGTCGGGCGAGATTGCCAAGCGTTATGGCCATCCCGGCCTGCCCGACAACACCGTGCACATTGCCCTGCGCGGGGTTGCCGGACAGAGCTTTGGCGCCTGGCTCGCGCACGGCGTCACTCTCGACCTGACCGGCGATGCCAACGACTATGTCGGCAAAGGACTGTCTGGAGGCCGGGTGATCGTGCGCCAGCCCGACCATGTCGATCGCGACCCGACCCAGAACATCATTGTCGGCAATACCGTGCTTTATGGCGCGATCGCAGGCGAGGCCTATTTCAACGGCGTCGCGGGCGAGCGCTTCGCGGTGCGCAATTCGGGCGCGATTGCGGTCGTCGAAGGCGTCGGCGATCATGGCTGCGAATACATGACCGGCGGGGTTGTCGCTGTGCTGGGCAAGACCGGGCGCAATTTCGCCGCCGGCATGTCGGGCGGTATTGCCTATGTCTATGACGAGGACGGCATGTTCGAGAAGCTATGCAACCTGGCCCAGGTCGATCTTGAGAAGGTCTCGCTTGCCGAGGACAAGGACGACGGCACCGGCAGGCCGCAGCAGCGCGGCGTCAGCGTCTATGACTACGGCATGGGCGACATGTTGCGTCACGATGCCGAGCGGCTGCGCATCCTGCTTGAACGCCACCACCTGCACACTGGTTCGGAGCGCGCCCGCGCGCTGCTCGACGATTGGCAGGCCGCGCTCGGCAGGTTCGTCAAAGTGATGCCGCGCGATTATCGTAACGCGCTCAAGATGCTCGAGGCCGAGCGCCTCGAGGCCGCAACTGTCGCGGCCGAATAGATAATAGGATCACCTCACCCATGGGCAAGGAAACCGGCTTCCTCGAACTCGGTCGCAGCGATCGCACCTACAAGGACCCGAAGGAGCGGCTGAAGCATTACAAGGAGTTCGTCATTCCCTTGAAGGAAGACGCGCTTCGCGATCAGGCCTCGCGCTGCATGAATTGCGGCGTGCCGCATTGCCACACCGGCTGCCCGGTCAACAACATGATCCCCGACTGGAACCACCTCGTTTACGAGGCGGACTGGAAGAACGCGCTCGATGTGCTGCATTCGACCAACAATTTCCCGGAATTCACCGGCCGCATCTGCCCTGCCCCCTGCGAGGCGGCCTGCACGCTCAACATCATTGACCAGCCAGTGACGATCAAGTCGATCGAATGCCAGATCATCGACAAGGGCTGGGAAAACGGCTGGGTCACTCCGCAAGCGCCTGCCAGGCGTAGCGGCAAGTCGGTCGCGGTGGTTGGCTCCGGTCCCGCCGGCATGGCCTGCGCCCAGCAGCTTGCCCGCGCTGGCCATTCGGTGGTGCTGTTTGAAAAGAATGACCGGATCGGCGGCCTGCTGCGCTATGGCATTCCCGACTTCAAGATGGAAAAGCGCCACATCGACCGGCGTATGAAGCAAATGGAAGCCGAGGGGGTCGAGTTCCGGCTATCGACCGAGGTCGGCGTGACGATTTCGGTCGCTGCGCTGAAGGACAATTTCGACGCGGTAGTGTTTTCAGGCGGTGCCGAGGAAGCGCGACGGCTGGAGATTCCCGGAGCCGAACTGCCCGGCGTCCACGTCGCAATGGATTTCCTGCGCCAGCAGAACAAGCGCAATGCCGGCGACGAGGAAATGCGCGCTGCGCCCGACGGGACGATCTCTGCGCGCGGCAAGAACGTGATCGTGATCGGCGGCGGCGATACCGGCTCGGACTGCGTCGGCACCTCGAACCGGCAAGGCGCGCGCTCGGTCACCCAGATCGAGATTATGCCCAAGCCGCCGGTGATGGAAGACAAGGCGATGAACTGGCCGTTCTGGCCGCTCAAGCTGCGCACCTCGTCGAGCCACGAGGAAGGCGTTGACCGCGATTGGGCGATCCTGACCAGGCGCGTCGTTGGCGAGAACGCAGTCCAGGGCCTCGAATGCGTGCGCGTCGAATGGCAGGCCGGCAAGATGGTCGAGATAGAGGGCAGCGAATTCACCCTCGATGCCGATCTCATCCTGCTCGCGATGGGCTTTCTCGGGCCGCGCAAGCCGGGCATGATCGACCAGTCGGGGGTCGAGCTCGATCCGCGCGGCAACGTCAAGGCCGATACCTTTGAATATAGAACCAGCGACGAAAAGATCTGGTCATGCGGCGACATGCGGCGCGGCCAGTCGCTGGTGGTCTGGGCAATTCGCGAAGGCCGCCAATGCGCGCGCTCTGTCGACGAGGCGCTGATGGGGGTCAGCGAACTGCCGCGGTGAAGACGGCACAGATTGAGAGAGGGAAATCGTTATGAAATTCTATTCCGCATTGGCGATTGGCGCAGCCATGCTGGCGACACCGCTTACAGCCCACGCTCAGCAAGTTGGCGACTGGGTGCTCGCACCGTGGCAGGACAGCACCCAGCTTTTCCCGGGCGTTGTCGTGGCGCGATCGGGCGACGCGATCACCATTCGGTATGACGATGGATCGAGCGAAACCCAACTCGCTGGCGATACACGCCCCTTCGACTGGACCACCGGTACGAGAGTGGAATGCCAATGGACTGACGGCTACTGGTATGCTGCGCGAATTGTCGTTATGGGCAATGACGGCCTGACCATGCAAATTCGCTGGGTGCAGGACGGTACCGAAAGCCGCACCAACACGGGCAAGTGCCGCACGGCAAGTTGATCCGCCCGCGCGCGCCCGACGCGATTCAACCTGGCCAGTGGCCTTTGGCTGATGACACAGTCGGCTTCCGTTCAGGTGAGCAGCCTTAGCGAGGCACCATGACCAGGCTCGCGACCATCGTTCCGGACCGTATCGCCGGGGCGCGCGCATGGCTCGAAGCGCTTTGGTCGCAGCCGCGAAACCGGCTCGTGGTGGCTGGCTTTGCGATCGGCTTGTTGCTGCTTGGGATCGTCGTTGCAGTGTCGTTGCAGTCCGCTTTCAGTGGCGATGCCAAGCGCGAGGCGCTGGGCGAATTGCCTGCTCGGCCCGAGGACATCGAAAAGCACGGCGGCCTGTCCGAAACGACTCTTGCGCCTGGCGATGCGCGCCAGCGCAACGCCAAGGTTGCGTTCGAGCCGCGCGAGGGCGTTTTCGCAAGACCCTTCGCTTTCGCTGGCACCGCGCTGGATCAGCAACGGGCGACCGATTGTCTCGCAACAGCAGTGCTTTACGAGGCAGGCGACGACACCTTGGGTCAATCCGCTGTGGCCCAGGTAGTGCTCAACCGGGTGCGCCATCCCGCCTATCCCGGCACGGTGTGCGGGGTGGTCTATCAGGGCTCACAGCGCAAGACCGGCTGCCAGTTCACCTTCACCTGCGATGGCGCGCTGCGCCGCCAGATGAACGAGTCGGCCTGGGGCCGGGCGCGCGCCGTGGCCGGTACTGCGCTTGCCGGAGCGATCGACAAAAACGTTGGTTTGGCAACGCATTACCATACCGATTGGGTCTATCCCTACTGGAGCCCGAGCTTGCGCAAGCTGGCTCAGGTCGGCACCCACCTGTTCTTCGGCTGGCCAGGCGCCTGGGGCTCTGCGAGCGCGTTCGACAAGGCCTATAGCGGCAACGAACCGGCGGCCGGGCCCCAGCTTTCGATCCCGCCGCCGCTCGATGCCGAAATGGGCGAGGAAGCCTTTGCCGAAACCGGCACGGACACCGGAATTCTGGGCCTGCCGCAAGCTCCGGCGAGCCTGCCGCAGGGCATTGGCAAGGTGCCGCTCTATGGCAACAGGTTGCGGCTTGCGCGCCCGGATGGACGTGCGTTCGGCCTGCTCTCGCCACCGGGAACCAGCGCCGCGCAAGTGGTCAACGCCGCCCTGTCGCTGTGCGGCAATCCGGGGCCATGCCGGGTCAACGCCTGGGACAACGAGGACGATATTCCCGGTGCCTACCCGCTGCCCGTCCTGACCCGCTCGACCATGGTGTTCGAATATGTTCGCGAGGGCGGCGGGAAAGCTGCGAGCATCAGGTTTGACTGTACGCGCTTTCCTAACCGCGACCCCAAGACCTGCCTCGAGAAATCGAGCGAAACCAGTGCCTTGCTTCCCACCGCCCGGGGCGAGTAGCGAGCCAGCGGCCTACCAGAGCTGGTCGGTATAGATGTCGGTTCCGACGATCGTTTTCTTGAACGGGGCGCACAGCGAAAGCTTGGCTATGCCTGCTGCCTCGACTGCCTCGGCATAGGCCTTGAGCGTGTCAATGGAGGCCTTGGGATCGGCATCGGTGAACATCAGCTGGCAGAACCGGGTCGGTCCGCCCGGCGTGGCACCCAGCTCCATCGGCGCGTCGCGCGGCGCATCGGGCAGGATCGGCGCCCAGGTCGCGGCAATCTCGACCGTCGAGCCCTTGAGCATATCGGGCAGGCATTTCTCGCGCAGTTTCGCGAGGCTTTCCGTCGGTTTCGCGTCGTTGAGGCCGTCGAACCACATCACGATCATGCCCTGATAATGGCGGTCGAGCGCCAGCATGAC
>JBIPOX010000131.1:0-5007 GCA_044378785.1 Novosphingobium sp. | reverse complement strand
CCGCTTCGTCCAGACCCATCGCAATGTCGACGACATGATCCCGTCCGAGGCGGCGCTGTTCTCCTCGCTGCTGACCTCGCTGACCTCGGAACCGGACGAGCCCTATCTTGGACGCCATCTGGCCAATGTGCGGGTCGAGTGCCTCAAGCGCCTGCTCGCCTTCCGCGACCAGCATCCCGACCGTTTCCACGACATCGGCTTTTACGAGATGGCCGCCGATCCGATTGGCACGATCCGCCGGTTCTATGGCTGGCTGGGCGAGGAGCTCACACCCGAAACCGAAGCGGGGATGCGCGCCTGGTGGGAGGCTAACTCGCAGGAGCGGCAGGGTGCCCGCAAATATGTGCCCGAGACCTACGGCGTCACGGCACAGGAACTGAAGCAGCGCTTTGCCTTCTACCATGCGCGCTTCCCGGAACTGACCGCGAAACCGGCGCGCGCGTGAGCGAACGCATCACTTGCACAGCCGTGCTCTGGCGCTGGACCGGGGCGAGCGGCGCGGGCACTTGGCATTTCGTCACGATCTCGGGCGAGGCGGGCGAGGCGCTTTCGGCCACCGCGCTGATGCGGCGGCTGGAGGGCCTGTCACGCGGGTTCGGCTCGCTCAAGGTCACTGCCACGATTGGCGAGACACGCTGGAAAACCTCGGTGTTCCCCTCACGCGAGCAGGGCTGGATGCTGCCGGTCAAGGCTGCCGTGCGCAAGGCCGAGGGGCTTGGTGACGGCGACGAGGTAGCGCTGGTGCTGGAGGTCTAGAGCCTGATGACGTTACATTGATCCACCGGGATTGCCGCTGGCAGTGTGCCGGCAAGGAGCGAGGAGATGGCCGGGCTTATTGCCCCGAACGAGCCGAGCGACGCTGTCCGGCGCACTGGCCAGCGGCAACCTCTGCGAGGCGGGCCGATTTTGGCCGACTGCGTCGTCGCTCCTCGGTCGCTATATGCTCGCATAGCTCCCTCCTCGTTTCTCGCATTCGGCCAAAATCGACTCCGTCGCGGCGGGTCTATGTAACGTCATCAGGCTCTAAGCCGCAGTCGCCTGCCTGACCGCGCCTGCACGTTCCTCGCGGATCAGCTTTTGCACGATGCGGCGCGCGCGCACAGCCGCCGCGTCGGAGCTCAGCACCACCGGGTGATGCGCGAACAGGTCGGTCTCCTCACCCATGGCCTGCTGGGCCTGTTCGATCATCGGGCCGTCCTGGGTCGAGAAGATATGGGTCAGCCCTTTCTGGAACATCTCGTCAATGCTGGCGTCGTCCTTCCTGCGCTCGCGTCCGACGGTCCAGAAATAATGCGTGGTGGTCTCGGTCTCGGGGGTGAGCAGATGCGCCGAAGGCAGGAACAGATCGCTGCCTTCCGGTTCGCCCGGATCCTGCAGGCCAGTGCGCAGCATCATCAGCCCGGGCGCGTTCCATTCCATGTGCGCATAGACATCGGCCTTGACCGACTTTGACTCGCGCAACGACGCCTGAAGGAAATTGGGGGTGGAATTGGGCTTCCACAGCCAGTTGATCACCTGATCGCCGCGTTGCTCGACCTTGTTGGTGAAAGTGCCATAGCCTTCGGGAACGCGCGCCTCGGGATGGATGAAATCGACATGGCTGAGATCGAGCAGGTTGTCGTTGAGCAGCTGGTAATTGCCCGCAATCCGCAGATAGCCGTGGACGGTCTTCAGGTTGGGATCATGGATCAGGTCCAGGCTTGCCGGGATCAGTGCCGGATCGGCCAGAGCGGGTTCGCCTGCCCACAGCCAGACCAGGCCGCCACGCTCGATCACCGGCCAGGCGCGCACCCGGTTGTGCGGAACCGGCTCGCCCTGTTCATGGGGCTGGTGCACGCAGTTGCCCGCGCCATCGAAACGCAGCCCGTGATAGGGGCACTCGATCGCCTCGCCCACCACCTTGCCGCTTGATAGCTGCACGAACCGATGCGGGCAGCGGTCGGCAAGCGCCGCCGCCTCGCCGGTCTCGGACCGGAACAGGACCAGTTTCTCGCCAAGAATGGTGCGCGCGAGCGGGCCGTTGCCCAGTTCGCTCGCCATGCAGCCCACGTACCAGCTGTTGCGCAGAAAGCTCATGCCACTCTCCCTTATCGCTTTGCCACCAGTGTGTTGTGTTTCGGGCTGATTGGCAATGGCGAATGACGCGGACTAGATGCGCTCCGCCTCGGCAACCGCGTCGCTGGCCCGCAACGAGGCAGTGATGCGCGCCAGATGGGCGACATCGAGCACTTCGAGATCGACCTCGAAGGTGCCGAAATTCTCGTCGCGCTGCATCATTTCCAGATTGATCACATTGGCCCTGCTCGCCGCGAAAATCCGGGTCACCTCGGCCAGAGTGCCTGGCCGGTTGTATAGCGAGAGCCGCAGGCGCCCGATCGCGCCAGTCGAACGCTCGCCCCACGACAGGTCCAGCCAGTCGCGGTCAACCCCTTCGGCAAGCTTTAGGCAATCGATCGCGTGAACCTCGACCTTCTCGCCCTTGCGACGCATGCCGACGATGCGGTCGCCGGGTACCGGATGGCAGCATTCGGCCAGTTCGAAACCCATTCCCGAAGTCAGGCCGAGAATCGAGATCGCCTCGCCGGCCGAACCCCATTCGGCGTCATCGGCGAGCGCCTCGGTGCTGCCCGGGACAAGCGCTTCCATGACTTCACGGTCGGACAGCTTGGCCGATCCGATCGCGAACATCAGGTCCTCTTCCTCGTCCATGCGCAAGCGCTTGAGCGCGGCCTGGATCGCCTTGCGACCGATCCGCGCGGGCAAACGCCCGGCGATGTCCTCGAACAGCTTGACGCCGAGCGCGGCGACTTCCTCGCGTTCCTTGTCGCGCACCGCGCGGCGGATCGCGGCGCGTGCCTTGCCGGTTACGACGAAGCTCAGCCACGACAGGCGCGGCTCGGCCTTGCCACCCTTGATGATCTCGACGACATCGCCGTTGGCCAGTTGGGTGCGCAGCGGCATATGGCGGCCATTGATCTTGGCACCCAGCGTCGCGTTGCCAAGATTGGTGTGAACCGAGTAGGCGAAATCGACCGGGGTCGACCCCTTGGGCAACTGGTGCAGCGCTCCCTTGGGAGTGAAGGCGAAGATGCGATCCTGATAGATCGCCAGGCGCGTGTGCTCGAGCAATTCGTCGGCATCGTGGCTGGCATCGACAATCTCGATCAGGTCGCGCAACCAGCCAACCTGACCGTCGGGCCGGTCGCCCTGCTTGTAGGCCCAGTGTGCGGCGAGACCAAACTCGTTGGTGCGGTGCATCTCGCGGCTGCGGATCTGCACCTCGACCCTCATCGTGTTGCCATAGATCAGCGCCGTGTGCAGCGAGCGATAGCCGTTGGCCTTGGGCGTCGAGATGTAGTCCTTGAAGCGGCCGGGGATCATCTGCCAAGTCTGGTGCAGCACACCGAGCGCCTTGTAGCAATCCTCCGGGCTCTCCGTCAGGACGCGAAACGCCATGATGTCGGTGATCTGCTCGAAGCTGACGTGCCGCTCGGTCATCTTGCGCCAGATCGAATAGGGATGTTTTTCGCGGCCCCAGACCTCGACCTTGAGCCCGGCCTCGGCCAGCGCCTGCTTGATCTTGAGCGCGATCGCATCGACCTGCCCGCCTTCCTCGTTGCGGATCGAGGCAAGCCGCCCGGTGATCGTCGCATAGGCTTCGGGCTCGAGCTGTTCGAAAGCGAGCAGCTGCATCTCGCGCATATATTCGTACATGCCCACACGCTCGGCCAGCGGCGCATAGATATCCATCGTTTCGCGCGCGATCCGGCGGCGCTTTTCCTCGCTGCGGATATAGTGGAGCGTGCGCATGTTGTGCAGCCGGTCTGCCAGCTTGACGAGCAGGACACGGATGTCTTCGCTCATCGCCAGGAGCAGCTTGCGCAGGTTTTCGGCGGCGCGCTCGTTCTCGGTCAGGGTCTCGATCTTGGAGAGCTTGGTGACGCCATCGACCAGCCGCGCGATCTCGGGTCCGAATTTCTCCTCGACCTCCTCGATCGTGGCGAGAGTATCCTCGACAGTGTCGTGGAGCAGCGCAGTGACAATCGTTTCCTGATCGAGCTTGAGCTCGGTCATCAGCCCCGCAACCTCGATCGGGTGGCTGAAATACGGATCGCCCGAGGCGCGCCGCTGCTTGCCATGCTTCTGGACTGTAAAGACATAGGCGCGGTTGAGCACCGCCTCATCGGCGTCCTCGTCATACGCCTTGACGCGCTCAACCAGTTCGTATTGTCGCAACATTCCACTCGATGTGCGGGTCAATCTCGTGCGATGCAATGGGAAAGGTGCAAACGCGCAAGTGCGCAGCACACAAAGGGAGGAGCAAAATGGACGATACCGACCGCAGGGAAATCCGCGAGGCAGTGTTGCGCTATTGCCGGGGGATCGACCGGCTCGACATGGACCTAGTGCGTTCTGTCTATCATCCCGGCGGGATCGACCACCACACCGGCTTTTCGGGGCCGATCGAGGAGTTCATTCCCTGGGTCTCCGGCGCGCTCGGCAATTTCGAGGGCACCATGCACCTGATCGGCAACCAGTTCATCGAAGGCAGCGGCAATGTCGCGGTCAGCGAGAGCTATGGAACCGCAGTCCACTGGAGCTCGCCCACCGACGATCCGCGCCGCAATTTCACCTCGGGTTTTCGCTATGTCGACCATTTCGAGAAGCGCGGCGGCGAGTGGCGGATCGTCGAACGCTGGGCAGTGCGCGAATGGACCCGTTCGGACGCGGGCCGCCTGATGCCCAAGGAAGGCGAAGGCCCTTCGCCCAGCCGCAGCCGCGAGGACGTGGTCTACCGCCTCAAGGCGCGGCTTGGGTTGTGAGGCAGTGAGGGGGACAATGCCCCCTCAGCGGCTCAAGCAAAGGTCATGAAGGTGAAGCCGACCGCAGCGAGCGCCGAGGCGTAGGTGTTGACCGCGCCGAAATTGGGCAGCACCTCATCGATGATGATGGTGTTGGTCGCACCGGTCTCGGTGTCGGTGAAGGTTATCGCCAGATCGTTTATAT
>JBIPOX010000110.1:0-5347 GCA_044378785.1 Novosphingobium sp. | reverse complement strand
GCAATGATCTTGATGTCGGGATCGAGCGCATAGGCCGACAGCTCGAAGCGGACCTGATCGTTGCCCTTGCCAGTCGCGCCGTGCGCCACCGCGTCCGCGCCGGTTTGATGCGCGATCTCGATCAGCCGCTTGGAGATCAGCGGCCGCGCGATCGAGGTGCCGAGCAGGTAATCGCCTTCATAGCGGGCATTGGCGCGCATCATCGGGAAGACGAAATCGCGCACGAATTCCTCGCGCAGATCCTCGATATAGATGTTTTCGGGCGGTAGGCCCATCAGCTCGGCCTTGCGCCGGGCCGGCTCCAGCTCCTCGCCCTGGCCGAGATCGGCAGTGAAAGTGACGACCTCGCAGTTGTAGGTCACCTGCAGCCACTTGAGGATGACGCTGGTGTCGAGTCCGCCCGAATAGGCGAGGACGACCTTTTTGATGTCCGACATGGTTGCGCTCCGGCGAGAATATGGTCCACGATGTCCGCGTGCGCCCCTAGGGCATGGGCATGGGTGCGGCAAGGGGAGCGAAGCAATGGCCGATTTGCGGATATGGCAGCGCGCCGCTTCGATTGCGGCCAAAACTCCGCCCGAGCGCAATCGCGTCGTCGACTTCTTGCGGGCGCTGTCGATCCTTGCGGTAGTAGTGGGACATTGGCTGGTCGCCGCGCCCTTTGTCGAGGACGGGGCAGTGGTCGGCGGGCACCTGCTCGGCATAGCGCCGTGGACGCAGTGGTTGACCTGGCTGTTTCAGGTGATGCCGCTGTTCTTCCTGGTCGGCGGCTTTTCCAACGGCGTCTCGTGGGCGGCGGCGCAGCGCAATGGTGGCGGCAGCTGGACGGAATGGTTCGCGAGCCGGGTGCGGCGTCTGATCGCGCCGGTGCTGCCGCTTTTCCTGGTGTGGACACTGTTTGCGTTGTTCGGAACCGCGCTTGGCGTCGAGCGCGGGATTGTCCGGATGGCAGCGCAGCTTGCGCTGGTTCCGGTGTGGTTTCTGGCGGTCTACCTTATTGTCACGGCGCTGACCCCTGTGACCCACGCTGCCTGGACGAAGGCGGGCTGGCTCAGTGTCGTTGCACTGATCGCAGGAGCTGTGGCGGTCGATTTCGCCTCATTGCGCATTGGCGTGCCCTATATCAATTTTGCGAACTTCCTGTTTGTCTGGCTCACGATCCACCAGCTCGGCTATGCCTGGGCGGCCGGGCACTTCTCCGATCGCGGTCGCGCGCTCGCCCTCGGACTGGGCGGGCTTGTTGCTCTCTCGGCGCTGATCAACCTTGGTCCCTATCCGGTTGCGATGATCGGTGTGCCTGGCACCAATCTTAGCAATTCGATGCCGCCGACGCTGGCGCTGTTGGCGCTCGGCGCGATGCAGGCCGGGCTCGCGCTTGCGCTGGAGCCGAATTTGCGCCGCATGCTGGCGAGCGCGAGGGCCTGGACCTGGGTGGTGCTAGTCAACGCAATGATCATGACGATCTATCTGTGGCACCTTACCGCCTTTGTCGCGGTGATTGCGCTGGCCTGGTTGTTTGACGGGATCGGCCTGCACAGTATGCCAGCGAGCGCTGACTGGTGGTTGACGAGGCCGGTGTGGTTTGCGCTGTATATCCTTGTCACCCTGCCACTGGTCATGCTGTTTGTGCGCTTCGAGAGTCCTGGCCGGGAACCCATCGATCCTCGGCGAATACCGCATTGGCGGCTCATTGCGGGGCTGCTGATGATCTGCGTCGGGCTTGCGATGACTGCGGCGATCAGCATTGCCAGTCCGCAAGGAGTGACCGGGGTGCGACTGTGGGTCGTGGCATTGCCCTTTATCGGCGCGGCGCTGATCCGCTTCGGGCCAGTCTATTCGCTGACGCAGCGAGGCTAGCCGTTCAGCAGCCCTGCCTCCGATCTAGCCATATAGTCCCGCGTCAGCGGCAGGGCATGGCGGCTTGGCGTAAACTGGATCTGGTAATTGCACATGCCGCCGCTCTCGAAAGCGGCGGTCGCGCCGGCCAGGTAGAACGTCCACATCCTGAAAAAGCGCTCGTCGAACAGGGCGACGATCTCGTCGCGGCGTTCCATGCAGCGCGCGTACCAGGCGCGTAGAGTGCGGGCATAGTGCAGGCGCAAGGTCTCGATGTCGGTGGCGATCAGTCGGCAGGTCTCGCTGGCGGCGAGCGTTTCGCTGAGCGCCGGGATATAACCACCGGGAAAGATATATTTGCGGGTGAAGGCGTCGGTCTTGCCCGGGCTGCCGAAGCGCCCGATGGTGTGCAGCAGCATCACGCCATCTTCGGCGAGCATATGCGTGCAGGCGCGAAAGAAGGTCTCGAACTGGGGCCGCCCGACATGCTCGAACATGCCGACCGAGACGATCCGGTCGAAGCGCTCGCCGCGCTCGGCCAGATCGCGGTAGTCGATCAGCTCGAACTGGATCCGGTCGGTCAATCCCGCTTGCTCGGCGCGTTGCCGGGCGAGGGCGAGCTGTTCGCTGCTCAGGGTGATGGCATGGACGCTCACGCCAGCGTGACGGGCCAGGAACATCGCCATGCCGCCCCAGCCGCAGCCGATGTCGAGCACCTTCTGGCCCGGAGCCAGCGCGAGCTTGGCGGCGATATGCGCAAGCTTGGCGTGCTGCGCCTCGGCCAGGGTCATGTCATTGCGAGGCCAGTAGGCGCAGGAATATTGCATGTGCTCGGCATCGAGCATCAACTCGTAGAGCGCATTGCCGATATCGTAGTGGTGCGCGACATTGCGCCAGCGCCGCATGCGCCCGGGGCGCAGCACCTTGCCCTTGGCTTCCCAGCGGTTGTTAGACTGGACGAGTTCGACGAATTCCATGACGTCGCCGCGCTCGATGACGATGCGCCCGTCCATGTAGGCTTCGCCGGCTCCCAGCCTCGGGTCGGTTACGATATCGCGGGCAACCCTGGCATCGGTAAAGCGGACCGCGACCGATGGCGTGCCTGGCTGCGCCACGCCGAAGCCGACGCGGCGACCGTCAGCGTACTCGACATCGAGCCGTCCTTGCCGGATGGCCTTGCCAAGCACCTGTTCGAGCAGTCGTTCGAACATGGGTTCCCGGGCTCCTGCCTGCGATCCAATTCGCCAAGTCTAGCGCTGCGAGCAACGCTGGCAAGCCGGATCAGGTTCAGACCAGGCCGAACACCCGCGCCAGCTGCAACAGGCCGAGCGCGAGGAAGATTAGCGCCGCGGCAATCCGGGTGGCGCGCAGCGAGACGCGCTGCACGATCGCTTCGCCCAGGAACACGGCAGGGGTATTGGCCAGCATCATGCCGATCGTGGTGCCTAGCGCGACTGCTATGACCGACTGGTACTGTGCTCCCAGCGCAATGGTCGCGATCTGGGTCTTGTCGCCGATCTCGACGAGGAAGAAGGCGACCAGCGTGGTCAGGAACGGGCCGCCGCGATGGGCGAAGGCGTCATCGCTGTCGTCGAGCTTGTCGGGCACCAGGGTCCAGGCCGCCATGGCGATGAAGCCCAGCGCCACCGCGATCTGGAACCACTGCGCATCGACCAGCCCGGCGATCTCGCGCCCGGCCAGCGCCGAGAGGCCATGATTGACTAAGGTCGCAGCGAAAATCCCGGCAAGGATCTGCCAATGGGCGCGCAGCCTTGCGGACAGGACGATCGCCAGCAGCATGGTCTTGTCGCCGATCTCGGCGAGAGCGACCACGGCGATGGATGCAAGGAAGGCTTCGGTCATTGGCGCGCGAGGTAGAGCACGTCGCGCGGTTGCGGCGCGAGATGCTGACCCGAATCGATGAACAGGCTCTCGCCGCTCGCCAGCCAACCCTGGGCAAGGAACAGCGCAGCCCGGGCGATCTCGTCTGCCTCGGTTCGGCGGCCAAGCGGGTTGAGCCGGTGCGAAACATCCGCCTCGCTCTCGGTCTGGTCATGACTGGCGAGGATCGCGCCGGGTGCGAGGCCATAAACCCGGTCGCGCGAGTCGCTCTGCGCCATCGCCAGCATGCGGATCGTGGCATCGAGCGCATGCTTGCTCATCGTATAGGAGAAGAAGTCCGGATTGGGATTGAGCAGCTTCTGGTCGGTGACGTGGATCACGCGCTTGCCGCCCTGCGCGCGCGCCTGTTGCAGAAAAGCTTGCGCCATGCGGGCGGGGGTCGCGGCGTTGACCTGCATGGCTTCGTCGAAAGTGGCGGGATCGAGGCGGTCTGCGGTGTCCTCGTTGAATACGGCTGCGCAATTGACCAGAACCCGCCAGTCATCGAGCCGCGTGGCGAGCGCTGCGACCATGGCCACTGCCGCATCGCTGTCGGCCAGATCGCATGGTACGCAGTCGGCAGAGGGGAGGCTAGCGGCGAGGCCTTGCGCAGCCTCGGCCGATTGGCCGTAATGGATGACGACATGCCAGCCTGCCTGAGCGAAGGCCTGGCAGATGGCAGCGCCGAGGCGCCTGGCGCCGCCGGTGACAAGGACAGCCGGTTTCATCCTTGTCACCAAGCACAGCGGCAGGTTTCAGGAAACCCTGAAAAACATGCATTAGCGGCAGCGGGCGCGCCCACGATCGATCTCGCGGCCGAGCAATCCGCCCAGCGCCGCGCCAAGGATGGTGCCAACCGCACGATCGCCGCGGCTGTCGACCTCGCGACCGATCAGCGCGCCACCGGCAGCGCCGATGATCAGGCCAGTGGTGCCATTGGCGCGGCGGCAGTAGAGCCGTCCGTCACGGCCACGCCAGACCTGGTCGCGCTGGGAGACGCGGCGCGGTTCGTAATAGCGGCCGCGCGCGTCGTAGACCCGGTCGTTGTCGTAACGATCGCTGTAGCCATAGGCCGGTGCCCAGTGCGGCGGATCGGCCATTGCCGGAGCGATTGGCAGGGCAAGCGCGATTGCGGCTGCGGAGAGGGTCAGCGCTTTCATGATGTTTCCTCCTTCAGGTTTGCTCTTGGCGACATGGGGAGGATGGGCGCGGCAAGACTACCGGCGCTGAACGCCAGGTTCAGGGAAACGGCAAGAAAGATGAACTGTTCGCCTTGCGCGGCGAGCGGAAGATCCAGCCCTAACCGCCGTAACGCGCGTCGTAGATCGCGCGAAAGCCCTCGCGGAACGGCACCCTGCACGGCCCGGTAATGCTCTGGCGCTTGCCCGGATCGGTGCCTGCGCTGTGAGTGGCATTGGCGACTGGCTCGACCTTGAGCCGAACCTGCTTGCCAGACCATTCGCCGACCATGGCGCACCATTGCTGGATCGTGACAGCCTCGTCGCCGCTCCAGTTGACGATGTTGGCCGGGCTCGAGGCAGCATCGAGCATCGCTTCGAGCTGATCGCAGACGTCATCGACGTGGATCGGATGGTGCGGCATCGGGTCCCAGCGTGCCGAGACTTCCATG
>JBIPOX010000180.1:0-4338 GCA_044378785.1 Novosphingobium sp. | reverse complement strand
GCGCCGGCTGTGGCTGCGCGAAGCGGGCGAGGCGATCTCGGTGCTCGACAGCGAGCCAATCGATGGCTGAACGCGATCCCGCCAGGTTGGCGCAGGCCATGCCCGAAGCGCCTCATGACAGCGCGCGCCTCCACGTTGCGGGTACCGCGCTCTATGCCGACGACCTGCCCGAACCGGCCGACATGCTGCATCTCGCTTTTGGTCAGAGCAGCGAGGCGCGCGCCCGGATCGCGCGGATGGACCTGACCAGGGTCGCCAAGGCCCAGGGCGTGGTCGCGGTCTACACCAGCGGAGATATTCCCGGTGAGAACAATGTCGGTCCGGTCGCCCATGATGATCCGCTGCTGGCGCACGGCGAGGTATTCAGCCACGGCCAGCCGCTGTTCGTCGTTGCTGCCACCAGCCAGCGCGCAGCGCGGCAAGCAGCGCGGCTCGCCCTAGTCGAATATGAGCCGCTCCCTGCGGCTGTCACCATTGCGCAGGCGCGGCAGGCCGGATCGCTGATCGAGCCCAGCCAGCGCATGGCGCGCGGCGATGCGCTGGCCGCGCTTGCCAAGGCACCTCACCGCCTTTCGGGCCGCCTGTTGATGGGCGGACAGGATCATTTCTATCTCGAAGGACAGGTGGCGGTGGCCACACCGGGCGAGGATGGCCAGATCCATGTGGTCAGCTCGACCCAGCATCCCAGCGAGGTCCAGCACCTGGTCGCCCACCTGCTTTGCCTGCCTTCCGCTGATGTGACGGTGCAGGTGCGGCGGATGGGAGGGGCATTTGGCGGCAAGGAATCGCAGGCTGCCTTTTTCGCGGCAGCGGCGGCGCTGGTCGCGCACAAGACCGGACGCCCGGCCAAGTTCCGCTGCGACCGCGACGATGACATGGTGATGACCGGCAAGCGCCACGAGTTCGAGGTCGACTACGATGTCGGTTTCGATGGCGAGGGCCGCTTGCAGGGGCTGTCGCTGCTGCTCGCATCGCGTTGCGGCGCGACTGCCGACCTGTCGCCGGCGATAAACGACCGCGCGATGATGCATTCCGACAATTGCTATTTCCTGCCAGCGGTCGAGGTCGTGTCCGAGCGCCTGCGCACGCACACCGTGTCGGCGACCGCGTTTCGCGGCTTTGGCGGGCCGCAGGGGATGCTGGCGATCGAGCGGGTCATCGACGACGTTGCCGCTCGCCTCGGGCTCGATCCGCTCGATGTGCGGATGGCCAATCTCTATGGGCCAGGGCGAGATGTGACGCCCTATGGCATGAAGATTGCCGACAATGTCGCGCCTGAGTTGATTGCCGCGCTGCGCCGCACTTCGCGCTATGACGAGCGGTCGCGTGCGATTGCGGCGTTCAATGCAGGCAGCAGCGTGCTCAAGCGCGGGATTGCGCTGACCCCGGTCAAGTTCGGGATCAGCTTTACCCTTACGCACCTCAACCAGGCCGGGGCGCTGGTCCATCTCTATGCCGATGGCTCGATCCAGGTGAACCACGGCGGCACCGAGATGGGGCAGGGGGTCTACGTCAAGGTTGCGCAAGTCGTGGCCGATGTCTTTGCGGTGCCGCTCTCGCAGCTGCGGATCACTGCGACCAGTACCGACAAGGTGCCTAACACCTCGGCGACAGCGGCCAGTTCGGGCGCGGACCTCAATGGCATGGCGGCCTATCGCGCCGCCATGACGATCCGCGAGCGACTGGCGCAATTTCTTGCCGGCGAACATGGCTGCGCGCCCGAGCAAGTGGCGTTCACGCCCGAGGGCATCCGGGTCGGCGAGCATACTATGAGCCTTGGCGAGGCTGCACATCGCGCGCATCGTGGCAGGATTTCGCTTTCCTCGACCGGCTTCTACGCCACGCCTGGCATCTCCTATGACCGCAAAAGCCACTCGGGCACGCCGTTCTTCTATTTTGCCTATGGCGCGTCAGTTTCCGAGGTTGTGCTCGACACGCTGACCGGCGAGCACAAGGTGCTGGCGGTCGACATTCTCCACGATGTCGGCAATTCGCTGAACCCGGCGATTGATCGGGGCCAGATCGAGGGCGGCTTTGTTCAGGGGCAGGGCTGGCTAACCAGCGAGGACCTGGTCTACAGCGCCGACGGCAGGGTGCTGACCCATTCGCCGGCGACCTACAAGATCCCGACCGCTTCCGACCGTCCGCTGCGACTCAAGATCGACATCTGGGATGGCGAGAACCGCGCTGCGACGATCCACCGCTCGAAGGCGGTCGGCGAGCCGCCCTTTATGCTGGCGATTTCGGTGTTTTCGGCGCTGACCCGGGCAGTGGCGGCCTGCGCGCCCGAGGTGCGGGCCTTGCCGCCGCTTGATGCGCCCGCCACGCCCGAGCGCGTGCTTATGGCGATTGCCGGACACCGCGCGCGATGAGCGCGTGGATCGGGCAGTTGCGCAGGCTGACGCGGGCTGGGCCTTGCGCGATGGTCTCGGTGCTGGCCAGCGAGGGTTCGGCACCGCGCGGGGCAGGCACGCGGATGCTGGTGACGCGCGACGGGCTCGAAGGGACGATTGGCGGTGGCCAGCTAGAGTTCCGGGCGATCGAACAGGCTCGCGCCGTGCTCGAGCTGCAGCCAGGGACCTGGCGGGTGCAGGACTATCCGCTTGGTCCGCTGCTCGGGCAGTGCTGCGGCGGCAGGGTGCGATTGCTGGTCGAACATCTCGATCCTGCCGCGCTGGACTGGCTGCACGATGCCGAACCCGGATGGATGCTGGTCAGCACCTTCGCGCCAGACCGAATCGAGCGGCAGGCGTTCGAGCGCGAGACCCCGGCACCTGCCTCGGCGCGCGGCGACAGGCCGGAGCCGGGCGTGCGCCTGGTCGAGCCGGTCGGCGAGCGCCCGCGTCCGGTCTACCTGTTCGGCGCGGGGCATGTCGGGCAAGCGATTGCGCGCCACATGCGCGGCTTGCCGCTGCATCTCGCCTGGTTCGACACCCGGCCCGAACAGGGCGGGATCGACGGCGTCACCGTTGTCGACGAGGAACACATTGACGCCTGCGTCAACGAGGCCCCTAGCGACGCGGCGATCCTGATCCTGACCCACGATCACCCGCTGGACTACCACCTGACCCTGGCGGCGCTGCGGCGCGAGCCGGTCGTATTCGTTGGCTTGATCGGCTCGGCGACCAAGCGGGCGCGGTTCCTGTCGCGGCTCAGGGCCGACGGGATCGATGAGGCAGGCATCGCCCGGCTGACCTCGCCGATCGGCATTGGCGGGGTGGCGGGCAAGGAGCCGGACGTGATCGCGATCGGCGTCTGCGCCCAGCTCCTCCAGCTCAGGGGCGCATGATGATCCGCGCGTTTCGCGCCGAACTGCTCTCGGTCCCGCACGATCCTCGCGATAGGCCCGATGCGATCCGGCACGAGCCAGACGGCTTGCTGGTGGTCGAGGACGGGCTAGTCGTCGCCTTTGGGTCGTTTGCGAGTATTGCTCCACAATTTCCTGATATTACGACCGAAAACCTGGCCGGCCTGGTCGTGCCCGGCTTTGTCGATGCGCATGTCCACTATCCGCAAACCGCGCGGATCGCCTCGCATGGCGAGCAATTGCTCGACTGGCTCGATCGCCACATCTTTCCGGCCGAGACCGCCTTTGCCGACAAGGCCCATTGCGAGCGCATGGCTGCCTTCTTCCTCGACGAATTGCTGCGCAACGGCACGACCAGCGCGCTCGTTTACCCCACGGTCCACGCACAGTCGGTCGACGCCCTGTTCGAGGCAGCATTGACCCGCGACATGCGCGTGATCTCGGGCAGGGTGCTGATGGACCTTGGCCCTGAGGGCTTGCGCGACACCGTGGCCACTGGTCGCGCTGACACCGAGGCGCTGATCCGCCGCTGGCGCGGGCGCGGGCGGCTGGGCTATGCGATAACACCGCGCTATGCGCTTGCGTCGAGCGACGAGCAGCTTGCCGATGCCGGCGCATTGCTGGCTCAGTATCCCGATGTCCTGCTGCACACCCATATGGCCGAAAACCGCGACGAGATCGCGGGGGTGGCGGCGCGGTTCGTCGATGCCAGCGACTATCTGGACGTCTATGACCGCTTTGGCCTGGTGGGAGAACGCTCGGTCTTTGCGCACGGCGTTCACCTCTCCGATGACGCTTGCCAGCGCCTGCATAGCAGCGGCGCGGGGATCGCGGTCTGCCCGAGCTCGAACCTGTTCCTTGGCTCGGGCCATTTCGATTTCGGGCAGGCCGACCGCCACCACGTCCGGCTAGGCCTGGGCAGCGACATTGGCGCTGGCACGACCTTCTCGATGTTGCGCAATGCCGGGCTGGCCTATCAGGCGGCGATAGCGCGCGGCGACCGGCTCGATCCTTTCCGGGCGCTCCATCTC
>JBIPOX010000284.1:0-3023 GCA_044378785.1 Novosphingobium sp. | reverse complement strand
CGCGACCGACCGCCAGCAGGGTATCGTCCATGTCGTCGGCCCCGAACAGGGCTTTTCGCTGCCTGGCGCGACGATTGTCTGCGGCGACAGCCACACCGCTTGCCACGGCGGGATCGGCGCGCTCGCCTTCGGCATCGGCACGACCGAGGTCGAACATGTCCTCGCCACCCAGACCCTGCTGCTCAAGCCCGCCAGGACGCTCGAAATCCGGGTCGAGGGCAAGCTCGGCGCCTTTGTCACGCCCAAGGACGTAATCCTCCACGTGATCGGCGTGATCGGGACAGCGGGCGGCACTGGCCATGTCATCGAATATCGCGGCAATGTCTTCGAGCAAATGAGCATCGAGGGCCGCCTCACCGTGTGCAACATGTCGATCGAGGCAGGCGCGCGCGCTGGCCTGATCGCGCCGGATGAAAAGACCTTCGCCTATCTCAAGGGCCGGCCCTACACCCCGACCGGCGCCGACTGGGACCGGGCGCTGGCCTGGTGGAAGAGCCTTGCAACCGATCCGGGTGCCACGTTCGACAAGTCGGTGGTGATCCGCGCCGAGGATATCGAGCCGACCGTGACCTGGGGCACCAGCCCGGAAGACACTGCGCCGATCGGCGGCACGGTGCCTGCGCCGGCCAGCTTCGCCGACCCGTCCAAGCAGCAGGCAGCGCAGGTCAGCCTCGATTACATGGGCCTTGCACCGGGCATGCGCCTCACCGACATCGCCATCGAAAACGTGTTCATCGGCTCGTGCACCAACAGCCGGATCGAAGACATCCGCGCTGCCGCCCACGTGCTCAAAGGCCGGACCAAGGCCCCGGGTGTGAAGTGGGCAATCGTCGTGCCGGGCTCCGGCCTGGTCAAGGAAATGGCCGAGGCGGAAGGGCTGGACAAGATCATCACCGAGGCGGGCCTCGAATGGCGCGAGCCGGGCTGCTCGGCCTGCCTTGCGATGAACCCCGACAAGGTGCCGCCGGGCGAGCGCTGCGCCTCGACGTCCAACCGCAACTTCACAGGCAGGCAGGGTCCAGGCGCGCGCACCCACCTGATGAGCCCCGCCATGGCAGCGGCGGCGGCAGTGACCGGGCGGTTGACGGACGTGCGGGAATTGATGGGTTAATCTGGATTGGGGCTGAAATCGCGACGCCTGCCCTTGCGGGCTGCGCGCGGCGAACGCATATCTGAAACCATGACCGACAAGACCGACAAAGAATGGAAAAAGCGGGCGACCTTCGCCGCCGGGGCCGCCGTGGGCTCAGCCGCGATTGCCGCCGCGCTGCTCTTCGCCAGCCGACGCCGCAAGGACAAGGCCGATCCCGAAGGCCCTGGTCTCGCCAAGTCCAAGGCTCCGCGCGTTCCGCGGGAGACCGACTGATGCAAGCTGTCCGAAAGGTTGCTGGCCGGGCAATCCCGTTCGGCCGCAAGAACGTCGATACCGACGTCATCATTCCCGCCCCATGGCTCAAGACGATCAGCCGCGAGGGGCTTGGCGCTGGTGCGTTCGAGGCCCTGCGCGCCGATCCCGACAACGTCTTCGACAATCCGGCCTGGAAAGGCGCGCCCATCCTGATCGCTGGCGACAATTTCGGCTGCGGATCGAGCCGCGAACATGCGGCCTGGGCACTGCTCGACATGGGCGTGACCTGCGTGATCGCGCCCAGCTTTTCCGACATCTTTTCGGGCAACGCCTTCAAGAACGGCATCCTTACCGTCGCGCTGCCGCAAGCAGCCATCGACCGGCTGATGGAGGTCGCACAGGCTGACACCATCGACGTCGATCTCGAAACCCAGACCGTTACCACCCCGTTCCAGGACCGCTTCGAATTCGAGATCGATGCGTTTCGCAAGCATTGCCTTGTGAACGGTCTCGACGAGGTCGGCCTGACCCTGGCGCGCGACGAGGCGATCGCGGGCTACGAATCGAAAGCCGCAACCGACCTGCCGTTCCTTGCTCGCGCGGCAACTGCCGCTTGATCTACCGCATTGCGCCGCCCCGGGCGCCGCTCTATCGTCGGGGCAAGATACTTTGACAAAAGGGTAGACCGCAATGACCAATTTCAATGATCGCGAGCGCGGCGAGGAAGCCCATTTCGCCCATGACCAGGACATGCAGTTCCGCATCCAGGCGCGCCGCAACCGGCTGCTGGGCCATTGGGCTGCCGAGCGCATGGGCCTGTCGCAGGCAGAAACCGACGCCTACGCCAAGTCGGTGGTCCAGGCCGACTTCGAGGAAGCAGGCGACGAGGACGTGATCCGCAAGCTGCTGGGCGACCTTACCTCGGCCGGTGTCGAGACCAGCGATGCCGAACTACGTGCAGCGCTTGACGAAAAGATGGTCGAGGCGCGTCGCGCGCTGATGGGCGAGGCCTGACATGCCGATGGCGGCCGGAGACATCGAGGCACTGATCAAGGCAGCGCTGCCCGATGCCCAGGTGACGATCACCGATCTTGCCGGCGACGGAGACCACTATGCCGCGCGCGTCGTTTCCGAGGCGTTTCGCGGCAAGCTGCGCCCGGCCCAGCACCGCATGGTCTACGAAGCACTCGGTGGACGCATGGGCGGCGAACTTCATGCCTTGCAACTGACCACTGTCGTTCCCACTTGATTGCGTATCATTCGCAACAAGAGAGCTGCTTTAGATGTCCGACACCAACTCCCGCATTGGCGAGATCGTGCAGAGCAACGACGTGGTCCTGTTCATGAAAGGGACGCCGCTGTTCCCGCAGTGCGGCTTCTCGAGCCGCGCTATCGCGATCCTCGATCATCTCGGCGTGGCTTACGAGACGGTGGATGTGCTCCAGGACCAGGAAATCCGTCAGGGCATCAAGTCCTACTCGGACTGGCCGACAATTCCGCAGCTCTACATCAAGGGCGAATTTGTCGGCGGCAGCGACATCATGATGGAAATGTTCGAGGCAGGCGAATTGCACCAGGTAATCGCCGAATCGGGGATCGCCGCTGCCGGGTGACGGTACTGCCAAAACCCTGAGCGAAAACGACAAGAAGCGCCGGCAAGTCCGGCGCTTTCTTT
>JBIPOX010000109.1:0-5408 GCA_044378785.1 Novosphingobium sp. | reverse complement strand
ACTCGCTCACGATCATCAATCCGCAGGGCCGCTCCACCCCCTTCGGCACGGTGCCGCGCCAGATCGCCTACACTGTCTCGGCGATTTTCGAGATCGGCGTCTATGACTACGACAAGGCTTTCGTGGTCATGCCGATGCTCGATGCGCAGACCCTGCTGCTGACGGGCGATAGCGTTGGCATGATCGAGCTGACTACCAGCGACCCCGACAAGGTGGGCGAAATCCTCGCACCGCTTGAGCAGAAACTGGCCGGTAAGGCGCTGATTTCCGACTGGAAGCAGATCAACGCCACCCTGTTCGAGGCGCTCGCGGTGGAGCGGGTAGCGATGTTCGTGGTGCTCTCGATCATCGTCCTGGTGGCAGTGTTCAACATCCTGTCCTCGCTGATCATGCTGGTGCGCGCCAAGACCCGTGACATCGCGATCCTGCGCACGATGGGCGCAACGCGCGGCTCGCTGATGAAGATATTCGTCGTGACCGGGTTCGTCGTGGGCGCGTTGGGCACTGTTGCCGGGCTGATCCTGGGCTTCGTGTTCCTGTTTTTCCGCCAGTCGATCGTGCGCTTCATTGAGGTCGTCACCGGGCAGAACCTGTGGGACCCCTCGATCCGCTTCCTTGCCGAATTGCCGAGCCGCACCGATCCCTTCGAGGTGCTGGCGATCAGCGTCATGGCGCTGTTGTTCAGTTTCCTGGCGACGCTCTACCCGGCCTGGAAGGCGGCGAGCACCGATCCGGTGCAGGTGCTTCGCTATGAGTAGCGTCAAGAGCAACGGGAGCGATGCGCCGATCGTCCGCATCGTCGCCCTGACCCGCAGCTTCGAGCAGGGCGGCGAACGCATCGACGTGCTGCGCGGCATCGATCTCGACCTGCGGCCCGGCGAGATTGTCGCCCTGCTCGGCCCGTCGGGATCGGGCAAGTCGACGCTGTTGCAGGCGGTCGGCCTGCTCGAGGGCGGATTCGGCGGCAAGATCGAGATCGCCGGGCACGAGGCGACGCGGCTGGGCAAGGACGAGCGGGCGGCGGTGCGCCGCGATCACCTTGGCTTTGTCTATCAGTTCCATCATCTGCTGCCCGATTTCTCGGCGATCGAGAACGTCGTCCTGCCGCAACTGGTGGCGGACAAGCCGCGCCCGGAGGCCGAGGCGCGTGCGCGCGAACTGCTCGGCCTGCTGGGCCTCGGCGAGCGGCTGGGCCACCGGCCAAGCCAGCTTTCCGGCGGCGAGCAGCAGCGCGTCGCGGTCGCCCGCGCGCTCGCCAACCGGCCGCAACTGGTGCTGGCCGACGAGCCGACCGGCAATCTCGACGAGGCAACCGCGGACAAGGTGCTGGCACAGTTCCTTGCGCTGGTGCGCGGCGAGGGCAGCGCCGCGCTGGTCGCCACCCACAACGAACGGCTGGCCGCGCGCATGGACCGGGTCCTGCGCCTGCATGAAGGGAAACTGGCATGAACGCGATGCAATCGATCGCCGATTTCGAGGCGAAGCTGCCGAATGGCGAGCCGGTCTCGCTGGCGGACAAGCTGGGCAAGGTTCTGCTGGTGGTCAACACCGCCAGCAAGTGCGGCTTTACTCCGCAATACAAGGGGCTAGAGGGGCTGTGGCGCAAGTATGGCGAGCGCGGTTTCGAGGTGATCGCCTTCCCCTGCAACCAGTTCGGCGCTCAGGAGCCCGGCAATGCCGAGGAGATCGCCAGCTTTTGCGACATCAATTTCGGGGTCAGCTTTCCGCTGATGGCGAAAGTCGAGGTCAACGGGCAGGGCGCCAGCCCGCTCTACCAATGGCTGAAGGAGGAGGCTCCGGGCCTGCTCGGCAGCAAGGCGATCAAGTGGAACTTCACCAAGTTCCTGATCGGTCGCGACGGCAAGGTGGTGCGCCGCTACGCTCCGTCTGCAAAGCCTGCGCAGCTGGAGCGCGACATCGAGGCGCTGTTGTAGGCTTCGGCAGTCTTCAGACGCACTTCCGTTCGTGCTGAGGAGGAGCCGAGTTCGCAGATCGAGGGTCCGTCTCGAAGCACTGGCCTTGTCCTTCGAGACGGCGCTTCAGCCCGGCGGCATTCGCTTCGCTTGTGCCTTGGTCTTCAACACCTCCTCAGGACGAACGGGGCGGATCAATCCCTACTCAGCCAGGCTGGCCAGTTCGTCGGTGTCGATCGAAGCGACGGCGGACTTGAGCACGTCGATATTGTCGACCCGGCCACTGGCCTCGACCCTGAACCGGTCAGCGACCATGATCGCATAGGTGCCGTCCTTGCTGGCATTGCTCCAGCGTTCCTCGCGCCACTGGCCATCGACCGTGCCGATCTTTTCGTAGCCGTTCTCGTCCTGGCTTTCCTGGGTCATGCCCATCGCCGCACCGATTCCGGCAAGGCCCGAGAGCGCCAGCATGTCCTGCACCTTGAGGTCGAATTCCTGGCTGCCGGCCTTGTACGAGCCCTCGACGCCCGATCCCGCCGCGCCCAGCGCCATGGTCGAAAAGCCGGTGCGGGCATAGCCGCCGATCTGCTCGGGCAGCATCGCCTTCAGGGTATCGGGAGCGAGCGGCTTGATCTCGCCCTTCTGGATTTTTTCGGCTTGCTCGGCCGCTTTCTCGATCTGGCTGGTATTGACCGATCCGACGCCGGGAATCGAGACCGTGACCTCGTCATCGCCTGCCCCGGCAATCGCGCCCATGCCAACCGCGCCGAGCCCGACCATCGCAACGATCGCGCCTACGATCAGCGCAACGATCCAGTAGAGCACCGCTGCCGCCAGGAACGTCACGACGGTATAGGCGATGCGCTTGGCTTCGGGCACGGCCATCATCGGTCCGACGCCGGTGTAGAACAGATAGAGGCTGTAGAGCCCTAGCAGGCCGAACACCGCGAGCATCGGGATCAGGCTGAAAATCCCGGCCAGCCAGGCAGCGGTGCCGCCATAGGCAACCAGCTTGAAGGCACCCAGCTTGTTCGACTGGCCCTCGAATTTGGGTGCCAGCCAGTCGGCAATCGTGGCAAGCACGTAAACTCCGACGATGGTCAGCGCAAAGCTCAGCAAGGCAGTAACCAGGCCTGAGGTCAGGCTCGGCTTGAACGATACGAACATCGCGCCATAGCCGAACAGCTGTCCGCCGATCAGCCCCGCAATCGGACCGATGGCCGCCAGCGGCAGCACGTAGCTCTTGAGGATGTCGCTCTGGCTGTCGGTCTCGGCCTCGATTTTCGGCCATTCGTCGTTCGGTTTGAGGATGATCGCCTTTGCCCGGTCGATCAAAGTTGCCGGAATCGGTCCCAGTCCGTCGCTCATCTGCGTCCCTCCACTGCTCCCACTACGTCGGCCAACATAGCGCGAGTTTCGCGCGAGTCGAGTTTCTCACCGGTATGGTCGCGATGTCCCCAACTTCGCGCGCCTTGCCGGGTGCTGTGGCTTGCGCCGCGGCGCATGCTCGCTAGCTATGCGGGCATGGCCTTTGCACCCTTCGTCCCCTTGCGGGTCTTTTCCAGCTATACGATGCTCGAAGGGGCGATCGAGCCCAAGGCGATTGCCAAGCTGGCCAGGGAGCGCGGCTTTCCCGCAATCGCGATCTGCGACCGCAACGGGCTTTACGGTTCGGTCGCCATGGCCTCGGCATGCCGCGCGGCAGGGGTGCAGCCGATTGTCGGCGCTTTCCTTGCCGTGGCCCGGCCCGAAGAGGCAGGAGCCGAGCCAGTGATCGACTGGCTGGCCCTGTTCGCCAAGGACGAGACCGGTTGGCACAACCTGTGCCATCTCGTCTCTGCCGCTCATCTTGAGCGGCCATCGCATTGCGAGGCGCATGTTCCGTTCGAGGCGCTGGCGGGCCGTAGCCAGGGCCTGATCTGCCTGACCGGAGCAGGCGAGGGTGCCTTGGCGCGGCTGCTCGCCGAGGGTCGGAGCGAAATGGCCGATGCCTATTGCGCGGCGCTTGGGGCACTGTTTGGCGAGCGCCTCTATGTCGAAATTGCCCGCACCGGCGATCCAGTCGAAGCTGCGAGCGAGGAAGCGCTGATCGCGCTGGCCGAGGCGCGCGGCCTGCCGCTGGTGGGCAGCAATCCGGCCAATTATGCCGAGCCGGGCTTTCAGGCAGCGCATGACGCGCTGCTGTGCATCGCCAACTCGACCCACATTGATGCAGCAGAGCGGCCGCGCTCATCCCGTGAGCGCTGGGTTAAATCCTCGCCGATGATGGAGGAGATCTTCGCCGATCTGCCCGAAGCGATCGCCAACACGCTGGTGATCGCGCAACGCTGCGCCTTTTCGCCGCCATCGCGCCCGCCGATCCTGCCGAGCCTGGCCGGTGACATCGAGGGCGAGGGCAGGATGCTCGAAGCGGACGCGCGGGCAGGATTGGTGAGGCGGCTGGAACCCTATCCGGCAATGTCCGATGAAGCCCTACGGGTCTACGTCGATCGCCTCGAATTCGAGATCGCCACGATCCGCTCGATGGGCTTTGCCGGATACTTCCTGATCGTGGCCGATTTCATCAAATGGGCCAAGGACAAGGGCATTCCGGTCGGGCCGGGGCGCGGTTCGGGTGCGGGCTCGCTGGTCGCCTGGGCGCTTACCATCACCGATCTCGATCCGATCCGGCTGGGCCTGCTGTTCGAGCGGTTCCTCAATCCCGAGCGCGTCTCGATGCCGGACTTCGACATCGATTTCTGCGAAACCCGGCGCGGCGAAGTGATCCGCTATGTCCAGCAGAAATACGGCCACGATCACGTCGCCCAGATCATCACTTTCGGCAAGATGAAGGCGCGCGCGGTGCTGCGCGATTGCGGGCGCATCCTGCAGATGCCCTATGGTCAGGTCGACCGGCTGTGCAAGATGGTCCCCAATCATCCCACCGATCCCTGGACGCTGGAACGCGCGCTGGGCAGCGCGGCGGACTTCGCCAACGAGTACCGCCGCGACGACGAGGTGCGCAGGCTGGTCGACCTGGCCATGCAGCTCGAGGGCCTGCCGCGCAATGCCTCGACCCACGCCGCCGGGGTAGTGATCGGCGACCGGCCGCTTTCGCAACTGGTGCCGCTTTACCGCGATCCGCGTTCGGACATGCCGGTGACCCAGTTCGACATGAAATATGTCGAGGATGCCGGGCTGGTGAAGTTCGACTTTCTTGGCCTCAAGACCCTGTCGGTGCTCAGGAGGGCGGTTGACCTGCTAGCCGCGCGGGGGATCGCGCTCGATCTCGATGCGCTGGGTTGGGACGATCCGCAGGTTTACGACCTGCTCAAGCGCGGTGACACGGTCGGCGTTTTCCAGCTTGAATCCGAAGGCATGCGGCGCACCCTTGCATCGGTAAAGCCAAGCTCGTTCGGCGACATTATCGCGCTGGTCTCGCTCTATCGGCCCGGCCCGATGGACAATATCGGCCTGTTCGGACGGCGCAAGAACGGGCTGGAGGCGATCGAATAC
>JBIPOX010000108.1:0-5410 GCA_044378785.1 Novosphingobium sp. | reverse complement strand
AGTGCCGCAGCTTCAGGGCACCAGTTTCTTCACCAGCCACGAGGCCCTGCTGCTGCCCTATGAGCAGGCGCTGACCCGGCGCGATTCGCTGACCGGCGACTGGTACGACTGTTCGGCCCACATGCTGTGGATCGGCGATCGCACCCGGTTCGAGGGCTCGGCTCACGTCGAATTCCTGCGCGGGGTCGGCAATCCGCTCGGCATGAAGTGCGGCCCGAGCCTGGAGCCCGACACCCTGCTGCGCATGCTTGATACGCTCAATCCCGCGCGCGAGGCGGGCCGGATGACGCTGATAAGCCGGTTCGGCAACGACAAGGTGCGCGAGGGCCTGCCCAGGCTGCTGCGCGCGGTGCAACGCGAGGGCCACCCGGTGGTCTGGTCTTGCGATCCGATGCACGGCAATGTCATCAAGAGCGAGTCGGGCCTGAAGACCCGCCCGTTCGACCGCATTCTCGACGAGGTGCGCGGCTTCTTCGAAGTCCACCGTGCCGAGGGCACCCATGCTGGCGGTATCCATATCGAGATGACCGGACAGGACGTCACCGAATGCACCGGCGGTGCGATAGCGATCACCGATGAGGCTCTGGCCGATCGCTATCACACCCATTGCGACCCGCGCCTCAATGCCGCGCAATCGATCGAGCTGGCCTTCCTGATGGCCGACATGCTCAATCTCGAAGCGACCGAGCGGCACAAGCAGGCGGCCTGACGCGAAGGGTGCGGTCCGGTGATGCGGGACCTGCCCGAACACTATCGGAGCACGCGCGCGCGCAGCGAGGCCCTGGCCGCGCCGCTTTCGGATGCGGACGCCACGATCCAGTCGATGGACGATGCCTCGCCGGCCAAGTGGCATCTGGCGCATACCACGTGGTTTTTCGAGACCTTCGTGCTGCGCGACCATGTACCGGACTACCGATTGTTCGACGCCGCGTGGCCGTTCCTGTTCAACTCCTACTACGAGGCCGAAGGGCCGCGTCACGCCCGTCCGCAGCGCGGCCTGCTGTCGCGGCCCTCGCTGGACGAGGTGCTGGCATGGCGCGCGCATGTCGATGCTGCGATGACCCCGCTGCTCGGGCGTGAGCAGCTGGCCGGGCTGATCGCGCTTGGCATCGCCCATGAGCAACAGCATCAGGAATTGCTTCTAACCGATATCAAAAACGCGTTTTTCTGCAATCCGCTCGGGCCGGTCTATGTCCGGGATGAAACCCGCGCGCCGGTTGCAGCCGCGCCACTGGGCTGGCTGTCGCATCCGGGCGGGATTGTCGGGATCGGCCATGACGGCCAGGGTTTCGCTTTCGACAACGAAGGCCCGTGCCACCGCGTCCTGCTTGAACCTTTTGCCTTGGCCGACCGGCTGGTAACCAATGCCGAGTGGCAGGCCTTCATCGAAGATGGCGGCTATCGCAATGCCGCGCTGTGGCTTTCGGATGGGTGGAACTGGGTGCAACGCGAAACTGTCACGGCGCCGCTTTACTGGCGCGAGGATGAACACTTCACCCTGTCGGGCTGGCAGCCGCGCGATCCGCAAGCGCCTGTCACGCATGTCTCCTGCTTCGAGGCGGACGCCTATGCAACCTGGGCGCGCTATCGCCTGCCGACCGAGTTCGAGTGGGAAGCACTCGCTGCAAGCGATGCGTCGCTCTTGGGAGATCGTTGGCAGTGGACGCGCTCCGCCTATCTGCCCTATCCGCGCTTCCGTCCGGCGGCAGGCGCGATCGGCGAATACAACGGCAAGTTCATGAGCGGACAATTCGTGCTGAGAGGATCGAGCTGCGCAACGCCGCCAGGGCACTCGCGCGCCAGCTACCGCAACTTCTTCTACCCCCACCAGCGCTGGCAGTTCACCGGGCTGCGACTGGCCAAGGACCAGTGAGCGTGGACATGGCGGAAACGGCCCTGTTAGCCCCGGCTGACAGCGATGCATTGGCCTTGCAGTTCCGATGCGATGTCCTTGCAGGCCTGGCTCAGCCGCAGAAAGTCGTGCCTGCACGCTGGTTCTACGACCGGCGCGGCAGCGAGCTGTTCGAGGCAATCACTGCGCTGCCCGAATACTATCCCACCCGCACCGAAGTGGGCATTCTGGCCTGCAACCGGGACGATCTGGCGCGGCGGATCGGCGCGGGAAAGGCCGTGGTTGAGTTCGGCGCGGGCAGTGCCGCCAAGACCCCGCTGTTGCTCGATGCGATCTCGCCGTCGGCCTATGTTCCCGTTGATATTTCAGGAGAATTCCTGCGCGAAGCTTGTGCGGGTTTGACCAAGCGCTATCCCGATCTGCCGATCCTGCCGCTCGAGGCCGATTTCACTGCGCCGGTCATGCTGCCCGAGCACCTCAACGGCGCACAAATGCTGGGTTTCTTCCCCGGTTCGACCATCGGCAATCTCGAGCCTGCGCCTGCCACGGACCTGCTGCGCACCTTGCGTGCAACGCTGGGAGAAGGGGCCATGCTGATGATCGGCGTGGACTGCATCAAGGATGCAAGCCGACTGCAAGCCGCTTACAACGATGCCGCGGGCGTCACCGCGCAGTTCAATCTCAACCTGGCAACGCGGATCAACCGCGAGCTTGCTGGAACCTTGCCGCTCGACGCGCTTGCGCACCGGGCGATCTGGAGCGAATCGCACTCGCGGATCGAAATGCACCTCGCCGCCAAACGCCCGATCGCCTTCGAAGTCTGCGGCGAGCGCTTCGCCATGGCGATGGGTGAGACGATCCACACCGAGAACAGCCACAAGTATTCGCGCGCCAGCGGTGACCTCTTGCTGCGTGCGGGCGGTTGGGAGCCGGTCATGCATTACAGCGATCCGGAACAGTTGTTCATGGTTGTCCTCGCCTGCGCCCGATCGGGCGAGATGACCGCTTGACCTGACCGGCAGCCGCTTTAGGCCTCTGGCGCAAGTCCCCGCACAAGGCGCGGGCTCAACAAAAAACGGAAGAGGCATCGATGGCAACCGATCTTCAGAAATATGGTCCCTGGGCGCTGATCATTGGCGGTTCCGAAGGCGTCGGCGCAGCGGCGGCAAGGCAGCTGGCAGCCGATGGTTTCAAGCTGGTTCTGATCGCGCGCAAGCCCGAACCGCTCGAGGCGCTCAAGGCCGAACTGGAAGCAGGCGGCACCGAGGTGCGGGTCAAGTCGGTCGATCTGTCCGCGTCGGACGCGCTGGCGCAGGTTCGCGCCATCACCGACGACATCGAGGTTGGCCTGATGTTTTATAACGCCGGGGCCAATTCGGTGCGCGGTGACTTCGTCGATCTCGACCGTGAAATCACCCAGCAGGTGATCAACGTTAACGTCATTGGCCAGGCCGATTTCTCGCGCCACTACGGCAAGCTGATGTGCGATCGCGGCCGCGGCGGCATCGTCCTGACCGGATCGACCGGCGGCTATTCCGGCTCGGCGACTATCGTTACCTATGCCGCAGTCAAGGCATTCAGCCGCATCTTCTCCGAAGGGCTCTGGCTCGAATGCGGCGCCAAGGGCGTCGATGTGCTGCACCTGTGCATCGGCTTTACCGCGACCCCGGCGATGGAGCGGCTCGGCCTGCCAATCGAATTTGCTGAAACTTCCGAGGAAGTCGCGCGTCAGGGCCTCGAGAACCTCGCGAATGGGCCGGTCTGGGTGATCAGCACCAAGGGCACGATCGACAATGCCCGCTCGGCCAGCCAGTTCGATGACCGTGCCGCGGTAGTGCGCAAGCACACCGTGCCGCCGCGCGAGTCGACTGCAACGGCCTGAGCCAGCACCAGTTTACTTGCCTGGTTTAGGATTTTCTCTTGCGCCGCGTCGCAGCGGCTGCTTTGGCGCGGCCAAGAGGAAACCTGATGGCGGTGCATTTCAAGAAGGGTCTGAAACCTGTGCTGGCCCTGTCCGGGCTCGCCCTGGCCAGCCCGGCACTGGCTCAGGTGGCCAAGGATGACGTGCTCGCCGAATCGGACGATGCCTTCGGCACGACCGTCGGGCTTGAGAGCACCGGCATCTATACAGAATACGATACCCGCGGGTTCAATCCGCTCGATGCCGGCAATGTCCGGATCGACGGGGTCTATTTCGATCAGGTCGCTTTCCTGACCAATCGGCTCAAGTCGAACACCGCGATCCGGGTTGGCTTCAGCGCGGTCGAGACTCCATTTGTTGCGCCAACCGGCGTGGTCGAACACAACTTCAAGCCGTTCCCGAAGGAAACTGGTGCCAGTGCAGCCTACACCCGGCATTACTATGGCGGCTCGTTTGGCGAGACCGAGGTCCGGCTCCCGCTCAAGGGTGACCGCATCGCCCTGATGGGCGGCATAGCCGGCGCGAAAATGATCATGGCCGATGGGGCGAGGAGCAACAGTTGGGGCGCGACCGTGCGCTCGATCATCCGCATCGGCGAATTCACCTTTTCGCCGTTCTACGGTGGCGGCCGGTTCGAGCGTAATGACGCCAAGCCGATCGTGGTGGTCGGCGACGGATTTGTGCCCGCTGTTCCCAGGACTGCGGTCTTCCTTGGTCAGGACTGGGTGCGCGGATCGAAGGACCACGGCAATTACGGCGCGACGCTCAAGGGCTCGATCAGCGACCACCTCTATTTCCGGGGCGGCCTGTTCCATTCGCTCGGCGACAAGCAACGCGGCTTCAGCGAGATTTACCGCATCCGCGACGCGGCGCAGAACGCCTCGCACTTCGTCCTTGCCGACCCGGCGCAGAAAGTGCGCTCGACCAGCGGGGAGGGCGTCTTCGTGCTCCACTATCGCGGCGAGCGCATGGCCCACCGCTTCTACGCGGGCTTTCGGGGCCGCGACCGCCTTACTGAAACCGACGGTTCGGACTTCATCGACCTGGGCAGCGCGGTTTACGGCCAGTTCGACAAGATCCCCAGGCCCGAATTCGAGTTCACCGCGCTCAATCGCGGCACGGTGCGGCAATCGGCGCTGCTGCTGGGCTATGTCGGGCTGCTCAAGGATGTCGGGTCGATCAACATTGGCCTGCAGAAGGCGCGCTACCGCGCCACGCTGGTCCACGGCGAGACCGGGCTGACCGATCGGGTGCGCGCCAATCCCTGGCTTTACAACGTCGCCTTGCGGCTCAATATCGCAAAGGGGCTGACCGCCTATGCAGCGGCGCAGCGCGGGCTTGAAGACAGCGGTCTTGCGCCGGAAAACGCCTCGAACCGCAACGAACAGCTGCCTGCCGCCAAATCGCAGCAATACGAGGCGGGGCTGCGCTGGGATCTTGGCAAGGCGCAGCTGGTCATGGCTGCCTTCGAGATCACCAAGCCCTATTTCAGCTATGGGCCCGACCGGCATTTCGTGATCCTGGGCGACCAGCAGCATCGCGGGCTGGAATTGTCGGCTTCGGCGCATTTCGACAAGCGCTTCGACGTGTTGTTCGGCGTCTACCTGATGGACCCTTCGGTCTCCGGACCGGGGCTG
>JBIPOX010000135.1:0-4821 GCA_044378785.1 Novosphingobium sp. | reverse complement strand
CAATCCGGCGGCGAGGATGTTGCGATAAAACGTGGCAATCTCGCTCGAGACGATCCGCGTCGCCCCGAAATCGAGCAGCACGATCTGGCCGGTTTTTTCGTCATACCGATAATTGGCCAGGTTCGTATCGCTCTGCATCACGCCGAAGTCAAACAGCTCGCGCAGCACCAGCTCCATCAGCAATCGCGCCACCCGGTCCCGCTCTTCCTGCGGTTTGCGCATCGCCTGCTCGATCGCCATGCCGGGCATGAACGTCATCGCCAGGATATGTGCCGTGGAAAGCTCAGGCAAAACCTGCGGCACTGCAAAGCGCTCATCGCCTGCAAGCGCGTCTGCATAGCGCATTAGAAACTCCGCCTCACGACTGTAATCCGCTTCGTCGTGAAGCTGTCGTTTGGCCTCGTCCAGCAGCGGCGCGATATCCAGATGGCGCGGCAGCAGACCGGTTGTCTTGAGCAGCAGCGCTGCGTTGTCGACATCGCTATCAATGCTTTTGGCGATGCCGGGATACTGGATCTTGATCGCAAGATTGCGGCCATCGCGTGCGCGGGCGCGGTGAACCTGGCCGATGGAAGCGGCGGCAATCGGCTTGGCGTCAAACGCCGATAGTCCTTTTTGCCAATCTGTACCCCATTCAGCGACCAGGATCTGGTTTAGCTGCCGGTCAGGCATTGGATCGGCATCAGCGCGCAGCTGGGCCAGAATGTCTGTCAGTTCTTCGGGAATGAAATCACCGGCATCCATCGACAAGAGTTGACCGAGTTTCATCGCGGCACCGCGCATCTCGGCAAGATGGTCGGTCAGGCGCTTTGCATTTGCCGGCGTCAGCAAGAGATCGGAGAGATGCGGTCGCTTGCCACGCGCCAGCTCGCCAAGGCCATGGCGTGCAACATTTCCGGCAAGGCCAGCTGCAAGTCCGCCAAAATGGCCCAGGCGACGCAGGCGGCTCGAGGGGATCGCTTTGGATCGAACGGTGCTCATTGTGCGACTCTAGTGCCACAAAGGAAGGACTTCGCCCTCCCAAAAGGGCTGGTTGATCGGCTGCTTGCGAGCCGTCACCGCCCGACCATGATACCGCACCGCGAACTTTCCCCCGCCGCGATCCGGCTTGGCTATGCCGGGCTGATCCCGCAGGCAATCTTCCTGACGATGGCGATCGGCGGCGGAGAAGCAAAATGGGCCGCTTTGGCTGGCGGTTATGCCTACGCTGCCCTGATCTTGAGCTTCCTGGGCGGCATCTGGTGGGGACAGGCGATGATCGCGGACAGGCCGCGGCCCACCCAATTCGTTGCCGCTGTTATGCCTAGCTTGATCGGGCTTGCGTGCTTTATGCCCTGGGTCTTGGGGTTCGCTTGGCAAGGACCATACTTCGTCGTTCTTGGCTTGGCTCTCGTTCTGTCGCCGGTTGTTGATGCTCGGCTATTCGATCAAGACCAGGTGCCGGACGGGTGGATCGAGCTCCGTAGACGCTTATCGCTGGCTTTGGGCGCGTTGACGGGCTCGATGGGACTGATTTAGCAATAGACAACGTCAGTTGCAGAAATCCCTCCTGCGCTACCACTCAGATTTTTGCGACAAGCCGGCGTACCACGGTCACGTCGTCTTGCCCTGCGTCATGCGCGATGCGCTCCTGCATCCCAACGGCGGCGGCGCGCGTCTTGTTGCGAAGCCGCTCGTCTGCATAGAGCTTTAACAGCTGTTCGGTCGCGTCCCGCTCGCGCAGGTGCGGCATGATCGTGTCGCCTGCGCCCAATTGTCGCACCGCAAGGCCAGTCAATATCTTTTCAAGATCGTAGGCCAGGACGAGGTGCGGCAGCCCCATTGCCACCGCGCCGCTGGAGAAGCCGAGCCCGCCGTGCGAGACCACTACACGCGAGCGACTGGCGATTGCTTCCCAGGACAGGGGATTGCGCTCAACCAAGATGCCGAGCGCGGTCAGAGCGGCGTGACCGTCCGCGCTTGGCTGTCCGACAAAGGTGCGAATTGTCAGGCCTGTCTTCGCCAGGGCTTCCCACAAGGGCAAGCTCGCTGGGTCGGCGCGGTGATAGTAGACGAAGACTTCGTCTCCCGGTTGCTCCGGAATTGCCGCGAGCGGTGCCAGGCTCGGCATGGCGTAGCTGGATTTTCGCCAGCGCCGGTACGGATCGAATTCGGCAAAGCTGCTGACGACTATGTGGTCGGCGGCGAACAATTCTGGCGCGGCGGCAAGAGCCGTTCGCCCGGTTGCGGCAAGCTCGGCATTGATCGCAGCGAGCAGCGGTTGCGAAGGCGCGGCTTGCGATGCCCGCAACAGATCGGGAAGCTCGCTCATGTCTGCCGGTGGCTGGCAAAAGCCCGAGCCAGTGCTGATCGTCCTGATCCGTCCCCTGGCCGCAGTGAAAAGCGCTGGTGCGAAATCGCCAATGACTACATCGGGGCGGAAAGCTCCAAAAACGGCGTCCCACGACCGGATCAGGCTTGCCAGCGCTCCTGGCAGGAGAATTCCCAAGCCAGTGAGGATGTCGGCCATGCTCACCGGCGGGCCGGGCCGATGCGCCGCGACCGGCACAAGCATGCCTGGCCAGATCGGCGCTTGCATGACAGGGCATGCGTCGAAGCCGGTGAAGCGGAGCGGCTCCTTGGCGGCGATGACCGGATCATGACCGTCGGCGATCAGCGCAAGCGCAATCGCCTTGAGGGCTTCGGCATGGCCGCGATTGCCGCCAAGCTCCCATCCGAGCATAACCCTTGCCATTCGGCCCGCTCGACGATCAGGCTAGGGCCCTGCTCAGCGCAGCCTGCGCGCGTAAGCGGCCTTGCGCTGTTTTAGCTGCTGCGCCCGCTCGGCCGGGGTGACGAAGCGCGTCCCAGCCGGCAGATTGGCTCGCAGGTCGGCAAGCTTGATCACCCGCGCCTCGCGCACTGCCCCGGTGTTGGTCGCTCCGGGCGGCAGAGCCTGCCAGCGCGCCTGGAAGGTGCCACTGTTCAGCCCCGCGGTATCCAGCCAGTTGTAGACGCCCGGATCGCGCGGCGAGGCGACCATGGTAATGGTCCCATCGGCGTTACGATGCACCTGACCGCCATTGAGGCTGCCATTTCGCGAGACATATTCCACCGCCTTGGTCCAGGGATCGGAGATCTGCATGTCGAAGAAGCGGGCGCCGAGCGGATCGAAAGTGATCAGCCAGACCTCGTCTGGTGCAAAGGCGAACCTGCCCTGCTGGGTAAAGCCCCAGCCTTGGCCGCGCCGCCAAGGCTCTGGAATGGCGTTGAGCGGCTTGGTGTGAACATAGGTTTCGTACCAGTTCACCCAGAACGGTGCAGAGCCCTGAAGCGTGCTGACCGCGCGATCGGTCATCGCCGCAAAGCTGCGATCGGGGCCGGGTCCGGCGGGCGTATCGAGCCGCTCGATGGTCAGCTCCACCGGCAGGTCGCGCGCCCAGTCGCCCAGCGAATCGCGGATGGTCAGGTGCATTCCCGAAAGGTCGGCGGGCACTTGCAGGTGGTTGACGCGACCGTTCGCCGGATCGGCATCGATCGTCAGGGTGTAATTGCCCCTGGCGTCGCGGACGATGTCCTCGCTCTTGATCCCGGCGATTTCGTCCATGCGGCCCGCGACCATGGTTCGGGTCACACCTGGCAGGCCGCGATAGACCACGAAGGTCTGCTGTGTCGGCCCCGCCTCGTGGATGGTGCCGCGCACCACATAGCGGCCCGATCCGTCGAAGGTGGCACTGCGATAGACGTTGTCGGGGCTATCGAGGCCATAGCCCGACGAGGGTACGCGATGGCCCATCCAGCGGTGCCCGGCATTGGTCCCCCACATGATGTTGGGGCGCACCGTATCGTAGTTGGCGGCAGAAAGAGCGGCACTGAAGGCAAGGGCCTCGCTTGCCACATCGAGCGTCCTTTGCGCATCGGGGTTCTGCGCCAGCGGGCTCCTGGCGAACACGGCCTTGGCTTTCTTGACCTCGGCCTGGAACTTGGCGGTGCGCCAGATGCGCAAGGCGATGGCCTCGCGCTCGCGCTGAGCGGGCTTGGCGAGGATCGGGGCAGCAGTCCCCTGCCTAGGCGCAGGCCTGGACTCAGCTAGCGCCGCTGGTCCGAAGCTCGCCAGTGCCAGGGCTGCCAGCATGGTGCCGACGCGCCGGACCAATCGCCGAAGATGCATCGCGGATTCTCCCCTCGCAATTCTGTTGGCGGGGGTTTGGCACAGTTTGTCCTGATGGGAAATCCTGGTTGCGGGGTTCAGCGCTTGCCCTCGCCAAAACGCTTGGTGAAGTCGGCCAGCTCGATGGTGAACTCGTCGGCGCGATAGAAGTCCTTGTCGGACATCTGCGGCTGCTCGATGTGCTTGTACCACTTGGCATATTGCCGGGTCTGGCTGCTCAGCTTCTGGTAATGGGTCGAATAGGTGCTGACCCGCACCACCGGTACCTTGCCAGTCAAATCGAACTCCATCAGCCGCATCCAGCCATCGCCGATGCCGACCGGACGCTCTGATTTGACGCCAGCATCGATCGCGGTCTGCCCGCGATCCTGATAGTCGGCGAGAACCTGCCAGACCTTGTTGCCGAACCGGTTGTCGTCGATCCGCATTGCCTGGCCGTGCTGGTGCCCGCACAGCACCATGAAGATCTGGTCGTGCTGGCTGATCAGCTTGTCCCAGACCATTTGCGGCGAATTGTCCTGCGGATCGACCTTGGCGCCATCGATGATCTGGTTCGCCTTGCGCTCGCCATTGGTGGCGAGATAGTCGTGAGTGGAAATGATCGTCGGCAGGCCCTTGAACCGCTCGATCACCCTTGCCGCCCATTCGAGCGAGGTGTCGGGCGGATCGAA
>JBIPOX010000107.1:0-5425 GCA_044378785.1 Novosphingobium sp. | reverse complement strand
GATCGCCAACTTCGCCGGGCACTTGCTCGACGAGGCCTGCTACCGCTGTTTTGTTGGCGATGCGCTCGACAACGAGGATTGCGACACCTGCGCTGCCGATGGCGTACTTGGCGCCATGGCAGGCACCGTCGGCTGCTTTGCGGCGATGCACGCGATCCGCGTGCTGGTCGCGGGACAAGCCGCGCTCGGCGATCCGCAATGGGGCAAGCTGCTCGTGTTCGACGGGCTCGGCCTGTCGCTGCGCAGCCTGCGGATCGTCAAGGACGCCGCCTGCAAGGGCTGCGGGGTCTAGAGCCTACTCCCCGAACAGACGGATTTGCGAGCCGACTCCGCGGCGGCGAGTATTGGCCTCGTAGACCATGTGGACCGAGGCTATGTTGCGGTCCTGACCGACAAGGTCGATCACCCGGCTGCACTGCCCGGCGCGGATCACCGCGCGCACCGGAACGTCCTGCTCGCCGCCATTGGCGAAGCGAACCTTGACGTCGATGAAGTGGACCGGGCGTTTTTCGACGCAGATCCGGATGCGATCGAACTTGCGTTTGCCGTCGAGCACGATCGCGTCGTGATCGACGGCGTCGCCGACATTGCGGCTGCCCAGCAGGTCCCAGGCCATGGCGGGTGTTGCACTCGCCACCACGGCCGCTCCAGCGCATACTACGGCGAAAATTGCCTTGTTCATGGTATCTCTCCCCATCCCTCGGTCGCGCAGGCTAGACCTGAGATGCATTTAACTCAAGCTAGCATCTCCTCGACCCATTGCGGCACCACCTCGCTGGCCGGGCCGAGCCGGGTCTCGTCGAACCAGCGCGACCCTTCGGACTGCTCGAGGTTGAGTTCCAGCGTCCGCACCCCAAGCTCGCGCGCATCGCGCACGAAGCCGGCCGCCGGATAGACCGCCCCCGAAGTGCCGATCGAAACGAACAGGTCCGCTGCCCGGATCGCAGGATAGATCCTGTCCATGTGATAGGGCATCTCGCCGAACAGCACGACATCGGGGCGCAGCGAGTGCATGCCGCAAGCCGGGCACGGCGGCCGGTCGGCGAAAAGGCCGCTCCACACTGGCCGCGCGTCGCAGCTGGTGCACCAGGCGGTGCGGTGCTGCCCGTGCATGTGCAGCACCCGGATGGCCCCGCCAAGCTCGTGCAGGTTGTCGACATTCTGGGTGACGATCAGCAATTCCCCCTGCCATGCCGCATCCAGCCGCCCCAGTGCCAGATGCGCCGGGTTGGGCGCTTTCTCGCCCACTGTGTCGCGCCGCATGTCATAGAACGCAAGCACCTGTGCCGGATCGCGGGCGAGGGCCTCGGCGCTGGCGATCTCGGCAGGATCGTATTTCTCCCAGAGGCCGCCAACGGTGCGGAAGGTGTCGATGCCGCTTTCGGCACTCACCCCTGCCCCGGTCAGGATCACGATGTTGCGGATGTCTTTCATCACGGCACCTTCTCGTCACCCTGAACTTGTTTCAGGGTCCATTTCTCCGCATAGGCCACAGCTTGTGGGTCAAGATGGATGCTGAAACAAGTTCAGCATGACGGACCGGCATCGGAGGGCGCATGGCCAGAATCGGAATTATCGGCAGCGAGGGGCGGATGGGCCAGGCGATTGCCGCGATCTTGACCGATGCCGGGCACGAACTCTCCGGCGGCATCGATCAGGGCGGCGATCCGGTCGCGCTTGCTGCCAGATCGGACGTACTGGTCGATTTCTCCAGCCCCCATGCGCTGGAGGCCAATCTCGAAGCGGCAATGGCAGAAGGCGTTCCGATCGTGATCGGGACCACCGGGCTTGAGGAGCGCCACCACTTCCTGATCGACCATGCCAGCGCGACCATCGCCGTGCTGCAGACCGGCAATACCTCGCTCGGCGTCACCCTGCTTGCCCATCTGGTGCAGCAGGCGGCGGCCAGCCTGGGCGAGGACTGGGATATCGAGATTGTCGAGACCCACCACCGCATGAAGGTCGATGCGCCCTCGGGCACCGCGCTGCTGCTCGGCGAAGCGGCGGCGGCGGGGCGCGGTATCGAGCTTGCCAGCAATGCCGAACGCGGCCGTGACGGCATCACCGGCAAGCGCGCGCTAGGCGCGGTGGGTTTTGCTTCGCTGCGCGGCGGCAGCGTCGCAGGCGACCATTCGGTGCATTTCCTTGCCGACAATGAGCGCGTTGTGCTCTCGCACGTCGCCGAGAACCGGGCAATCTTCGCGCGCGGCGCGCTGAGGGCAGCGTTGTGGATGATTGGCAAGGCAAAGGGGCGGTACAGCATGGGCGAAGTGCTGGGGCTTTGACTTGACATTGCTCCGATAATTGTACAATAAATTGTCATGGATATTGTGACCTATTCCGAAGCCCGCAACAACCTGAAGTCCTTGCTCGACCGGGTTGTCGCCAACCGGATGCCGACGGTGATCTTTCGCCAGCGCGGCGAAAGCGTAGTGGTCATGTCGAAGCAGGACTATGACAGCTTGATGGAGACCGACTACCTCCTGTCGAATCCGGCCAACGCCAAGCGCCTTCGGGATGCTCGCGACAGGATGGATAGCGGAACAGGCGAAGAGCACGATCTGATCGATCCGTGAAGTTGTCTTTCGATGAGGATGCCTGGGCTGACTATCTTTACTGGCAGGAAACCGAGACCAGGCTTGTCCGAAGGATCAACGAACTCATCCGCGATTGCTCGCGCAGCCACTTCAAGGGGCTTGGCAAGCCCGAACCCCTTAAAGGTGAGTTTTCTGGATGGTGGTCGCGCCGGATCGATGACGAGCATCGCATGGTCTATCGCGTGACCGGGAGCGGAGAAGCGCAAGCGCTGGAGATCATCCAGTTGCGCTACCACTATTCCAGATGAACCGCGCCCAGATCTTCGAATTCTTCCGCCGTCTCGCCGAGGCCAATCCCGCGCCCGAAACCGAGCTGGCCTATGGCAACACCTACCAGTTGCTGGTCGCAGTAGTGCTGTCAGCGCAAGCGACCGACGTTGGCGTCAACAAGGCACCCAGGGCGCTGTTCGACAAGGTCAAGACCCCGCGCCAAATGCTCGATCTTGGCGAGGAGGGCCTGAAGCAGCACATAAAGACCATTGGCCTGTTCAACGCCAAGGCCAGGAACGTCATCGCCCTGTCCGAAATCCTGCTGCGCGATCATGGCGGCGAGGTTCCCGCCGATCGCGACCTGCTTACCCAGCTTCCCGGGGTCGGCCGCAAGACCGCCAACGTAGTGATGAATTGCGCTTTCGGTGCCGAGACCTTCGCAGTCGATACCCACATCTTCCGCCTGGGTAACCGCACCGGAATGGCCAAGGGCAAGACCCCGCTCGCGGTCGAAAAGGGGCTGGAGAAGAAGGTGCCGCAGCCGTTCCGCCAGGGCGCGCACCACTGGCTGATCCTGCACGGGCGCTATGTCTGCAAGGCCCGCACGCCCGAATGCTGGCGCTGTCCGGTGGTCGATCTGTGCGGGTTCAGGCAGAAGACGCCTGGACCGCAGGCGAATCGCCCGACATCGCGCTGATCACGGTCGCCGCGACCAGATCGCCGACCACGTTCAGGGTGGTGCGGCACATGTCGAGAAAACGGTCCACGCCCAGGATCAGGCCGATCCCTTCGGGCGGCACGCCGACACTGCCGAGGATCAGCGCAATTACCGGCAAGGTGCCGCCAGGCACACCGGCCGTGCCGATCCCGGCTAGGATACACAGCACCATCACGAAGGCCTGATCGGCAAGACCAAGCTCGACCCCAAAGAACTGGGCGAGGAACAGCACGGTTACACCCTCGAACATGGCGCTGCCGTTCTGGTTGGCAGCCGCGCCAATCGTCAGCACGAAGCGCGAGATCTTGGGCGGCAATTTCAGCTCGGTGTTGGCGACGCGCAGCGCAGTGGGCAGGGTAGCATTCGAGCTGGCGGTCGAGAAGGCCATGACGCTCGCCTCGCGGGTCTCGCGAAAGAAGGTGAGCGGGTTCTTGCGCGCCAGCAGCGTCAATATCAGCGGAAACACCCCGAACATCTGCAAGCCAAGCGCGAGCAGGACCACCCCGACAAACGCAGACAGCTTTATCATCAGGTCCCAGCCGAACTGCGCGGACAGGTTGAACATGAAACAGAAGATCGCGATCGGCGCGAGCTGGATGACTAGCCCAATCAGCCGCATCGACACCTCGAACACGCCCTCAATGGCGTGCTTGAGCGTTTCGGTGCGCGACGTCTGGACCAGCAGCAAGCCGACCCCGAAAAACAGCGCGAAGAACATCACGGCGAGGATATCGTTCTTGCCCATCGCATCGACGACATTGCTTGGCACGATGGCGATCAGCGCGGCCATCCCGGTCGGCGCGTTGGCCGAAGCATTGACGATGCCCGAAGCCCCCTCGCTGCCTTGCGCCAGCATCTCGCGCGCAGCGACCGGATCGACCCCGTCGCCGGGGCGCAGCAGGTTGACCGCGGCAAGGCTGATCGCGACGGCGATGGTCGAGACGATGACGGTATAGACAAGGGTGCGGATGCCGACATCGCGCAGCTCGCGCACCTCGCCCATTTCGGCAATGCCGACGACCAGAGCGGAAAACAGCAGCGGGATGACCAGCATGAACAGCAGCCGCAGGAAAATCTGACCGACCGGGCCGGTCACATAGGTAACCACGGTCTCCACCCAGGCCGCTCCGGGTGCAAACGAATAGACCAGAAGCCCGGCGATGGTGCCGACCAGAAAGCCGATCAGGATGCGCCACTGCAATTTGCCGTGTCCGGTGCCTGCCGCACCGGTCGCGATCTCGCTTGCGTCTGTCATGTGTGTTTTCCCCGTTCCGCCGGGGAGCGAGGCTAGCCTGCCAGCGCCGCCACGGCAATGCGCCGGTATATGCGCACGAGTGCGTATAGATCGGCAAGATCGACCGCCTCGTCGGTCTTGTGCATGGTCGCGTTCCTTAGCCCGAAATCGACCACCGGGCAGAAATCCTTGAGGAAGCGCGCATCCGACGTGCCGCCGCTGGTCGAAAGCTCGGGCGTTACCCCGGTCTCGGCCACGATTGCATCGCAGATCATTTTTGAAAAAGCACCCGGCTCGGTCAGGAATGACTCGCCCGACAGATCGGTTCTGGCGATCCGGCCGCCATGCGCCTGCGCCACTCTGCCTACCTGCTCGATCAGCTCCGCCCCGGTGTGCAGCGCGTTGAAACGGATCGAGATGCGTGCCTTTGCCAGGGCCGGAATGACATTGGCTGCCGGATTGCCAACTTCCAGATCGGTGATCTCAAGGTTCGATGGCTGGAACCAGTCAGTGCCTTCGTCGAGAACCCGGGCCTCAAGCTCGGCAAGCAGCGCCACCAGCTTGGGGATCGGGTTGTCGGACAGGTGCGGGTAGGCGACATGGCCCTGCACGCCCGGCACTTCGAGCCACAGGTTGACCGAGCCTCGCCGCCCGATCTTGACGGTG
>JBIPOX010000002.1:0-18135 GCA_044378785.1 Novosphingobium sp. | reverse complement strand
ACCTGATCGACCTTGAAACGGATAGCGAGGCAGGAGCGATGCATGCATTGTTCGAGGATGCGGTCGCCATGGCCGCAGCCGCGCTGGTCGCGCCGGTTCCGCAAGATCGCACCATGCCAAAGGGAGAGGATCAATGACCACGAAGACGCGCTTGCTCGCTGCGGTTGCCGGGGCCGGACTGTTGTGGGCAGGGCAAGCCACGGCGCAGGACCGCTCTGTACTGCCGATCCCGCCCGCTCCGTTCGATGGCAAGATCGCGCCGCGTGTTGCCGATTCGCAACCGGGAACGATCCGCGACGTGCGCGCGCCGCAGGGGGCGCCCAACGTGTTCCTGTTCCTGTCCGACGATGTCGGTTTTGCCATGACCTCCGCGTTTGGTGGCCCGGTGCCAACCCCCAACTTCGAGCGGCTGGCCTCGGCCGGGCAGCGCTACAACCGGTTTCACACTACTGGCATCTGTTCGCCCACTCGCGCCGCGTTGCTGACCGGCCGCAACCACCACAATGCCAACACCGGCATGCTCTCCGACCTGCCGACGCCCTGGCCGGGCTATTCTGGAAAGATCGGCGCAGACACAGCCACGATCGCCCAGGTCCTGCGCCTGAATGGCTATTCGACAGCGATGTTCGGCAAGCATCACAACTCGCCTGCTCCCGACCGCAATCTTGGCTCGAGCATCGAGACCTGGCCGACCGGGCTGGGCTTTGAATACTTCTACGGCTTCAATGGCGGCGACAACGACCAGTACAAACCGACGCTCTATCGCGACCGGCAGCTCGCGCATGAGGCGGACAACGACCGTGCCGGCAAGCTGCTCGACGAGCGCTTCGTCGACGACATCATCAGCTACGTCCACAATCAGAAGGCAGGCGCCCCGAGAAAGCCGTTCCTGGTCTATTTCGCGCCGGGATCGGCCCATGCTCCGCATCAGGCTCCGCCCGAGTATATCGCCCGCTTCAAGGGCAAGTTCGATCACGGCTGGGACGTGCAGCGCGTGCTCACCTGGCGCAAGCAGCTGGCCATGGGGATCGTTCCGCGCGGCACCCGGTTGACCCCGCGTCCCGACGGGCTGCCTGCCTGGGATTCGCTCAACGCCAAGCAAAAGGCGTTTCACGCCCGGCAGATGGAAGTTGCTGCCGCCATGCTCACTTTCCAGGACGAGCAGGTTGGCCGCATTTTCGATGAGCTGAAGCGCATCGGCCAATATGACAACACGCTGTTCGCGGTGGTTCTGGGCGACAATGGCGCGAGCGGCGAATCGGGGCCGCGCGGCACGCTCAACGAGCTGCGCACTATTGTCGTGCAGGACGAGCGCGAGGACTGGCTGAACGATAGCCTCGCCATCCAGGGTGGCCCGCAGACCTACCAGAACTATTCGGTGGCCTGGGCCTGGGCGATGAATTCGCCGCTGCCCTGGCTCAAGCAATATGCCTCGCAACTGGGCGGCACTCGCAACGGCGCGATCCTGTCATGGACCGGGCGCGTCGCCAGGCCCGGCGCGATCTGCGCGCAGTTCGGCCATGTCGTCGATCTGGTCCCGACCGTGCTCGAGGCGACGGGCATTCCGGCTCCTTCGCGCGTGCTTGGCACCGATCAGAAACCGATCGACGGGCAGAGCCTTCTGTCCAGCATGCAGACCTGCGAGCCGCAGAAACCGCGCACCCAGTACTTCGAGCTCGCTGGCAAGATCGGTCTTTACAAGGATGGCTGGTTCCTTTCGGGAGAAAACGGGCGCGCATCGTGGAAGGAGCACAGCCCAGGCGGCGTTCAGCCCGAAAACACGATCAGCCTCTACAACCTCGAGAAGGATTTCTCGCAGAGCACCGATCTGGCCGCCAAGATGCCGGAAAAGACTGCCGAAATGCTCGCCGAGTTCGATCGGCAGGCGCTCGCCAACAATGTCTATCCGCTCGATCATCGCTTTGGCGGGGCGCGGATCGACCAGATGGCGATGTTTGCGATGATGCCCAAGCGCTATGATTTCTGGGGCAAGGACGTCAGCATCCCGGCGGCGGGCGGCGCGCCGTTCATGGCGATGCGCCCGTTCACGGTGGAGGCCGATCTCGTGCTCGACAGCGCCAGTGCATCGGGCGCGGTAGTGGCGCTCGCCAGCCGCTTCGGCGGCTGGAGCCTCTACCTCGACAAGGGGCGGCCGGCGCTGTTCTGGTCGCGCTCGACCGATCCGGCGGAACAGTTTGCGGTGATGTCCGACAAGACCCTGCCTCTCGGCAAGTCGACCCTGCGGATGCGGCACGAAACGACCCGTCCCGGCGCTCCGGCGACCATCGTGCTCAGCGCGGGCGGCGAGGAACTCGCGCGTCTGGCGCTGCCGACCAACCTGCTGTTTCCGGCAGGCAATGGCGAGATGCTGGACATCGGCCGTGACCGGGGCGCGACGGTCACCGACTACAATACCCCGGACGGCAGGATCGAAGGCGACATCGCGCACGTGCGGGTGACTTTCGACTGAGCATAGCGTAACGCGGTTCTTCCGTAATTACGGATTGCCGCACTGCGCCCGGACAATGCCATTGCTACTATGCGCGCCATTCGCCAGTCTGCCGCACACAACCGAATAATGAGAGGGAGCCGAATCGATGAAACTGTCGGATGCAAAACATGCCTTCGTGACAGGCGGGGCAAGCGGGATCGGGCTTGGCATCGCCAATGCCCTGGCCGAAGCCGGCCTCAACGTCACCATTGCCGACATCAACGAGGAAGCGCTGGAGAACGTGGTCGCCACCCGCGCCAACCAGTTCCGCGGGGTCAAGCTTGACACGCGCGACCGCGACAACTGGAAGCGCGCCAAGGAAGAGGCGGAGAAGGTTTTCGGCCCTGTCGATATCCTGATTAACAACGCCGGTATCGCGCCGCATGGCAAGGACCTGGCCGACACCTCGTTCGAGAGCTTCGACACGCTGATCGACATCAACCTGATCGGACCGGCCAATGGAGCGATGGCGTTTGCCGCCGACATGCGCGCTCGCGGCAAGGGCCACATCGTCAGCACCTCGTCCTCGGTCGGGCTGACCGCGTTCGGCGCGGGCATCGGCGTCTATTCGATGGCCAAGTTCGGCGTGACCGCGATGAGCTATGCACTGCGCCAGGATCTGGCACCGCATGGCGTGGGTGTTTCGGTGCTGTGCCCGGGTATGGTGGCCACCAATCTTCACAAGAACACGGTCCTGATCGGCGGCGAAAGCAACGACGATCCTGCCAAGAAGCCGGCTGCCACGACCACAGCCGACGAGATCGGCCAGATGGTCATCTCCGCGATCGAGAACAACGAAGCGGTGATCGTTACCGACAAGGGCTTCTGGCAGGTGGTGGAACACCAGATCGCGCCGATCAAGGCAGCGTGCGAGCTGCGCGACCAGAGCTGACCGCGTGGCGGGCATTGCCGAACAGCCCGGCGCGCTCGCGGCCAAGCAGGCGATAACCGAGCTGGTGCACCGCTATGCGCAGGTGGTGCGCTATGACTGTCCCGAGCTGACTGCGGACCTCTACACGCCCGATGGCGTGTTCGAGGTCCGTAACGGCGTGCCCGACCGCGACGAGCATACGTTGCAAAGCCACGTTGTGGGGCGCGAGGCGATCCGCGCCATGCTGCTGCCGATCAAGGGCAGCGTTCACCCCGTGCCCCTGATCCACAACCTGATGATCGAGGTGGACGGCGACACCGCCAGGTCGACCTGCGTGATGGAGGGACGTCCGTCAGCGGGCGAAGGCGGGTTCTGGGGCGAATACCGCGACAGCTTCGTGCGGGTCGACGGGAGCTGGCTGTTCAGCGCCCGCGTCTTCACGATGTTCCAAAGGCAGTAGTCAGGCCGCTCACCCCTTGGGCATTTCGACCCCGAATGCCCGGGCCAGCGCACTGAGCCGCAGGCCAGTCACCTGCATCACCTGCGGCACCGCACCGGCAATGTTGAAGCCGTGATAGGCACCGGGAATGACGTGCAGTTCGGCGGCAATGCCTGCGCGGGTTAGCCGCCGGACATATTCCATGTCTTCTTCGAGGAACAGGTCGAGCGCGCCGACGTGGACGAAGGCAGGGGGCAGGTCTGAGTAATCGGCGACCCGAGCCGGGACCATCTCGGCAGGCACGTCATCGCCGCCTGGCTCCATGCCCAGCATCGAGCGCCAGCCAAAGCGGTTGCGCGCCGGGGTCCAGACGAATTCGCCGACATGCGGGTGCGGGTCGTGGGTGGTACCGGTGCGATCGTCGAGCATCGGCGAATCGAGCAGCTGGAAACAGATGCGCGGCCCGCCACCTTTCTTGCGCGCCATGTCGCGGGCATAGATGGCCAGCGCTGCGGCATGGCCACCGCCCGCGCTTTCGCCTGCCACAGCGATCCGCGCCGGATCGATGCCAAGCGTGCCGGCGTTGTCGGTCATCCAGCTTAGCGCGGCATAGCAATCTTCCAGTGCTCCGGGCCAGACCGTCTCCGGGGCCTTGCGATAGTCGACCGAGACGACCACGCAACCCAAGGCAAGCGCCATCATGCGGTTGGGAATGTCGCCGATGTCGGCCCTGCCGATCACGTAGCCGCCACCGTGGATATGGCAGATGGCCGGGCGCGGTCTTGTCGCTCCGCCGGGCGGCGAATAGATCAGCACGCGCACATCGGGCGCGCCTGCCGGTCCCGGAATGGTCCGGTCCTCGACCCCGGCGTGCTCCAGACCCGGTGGCAGCGTCGGCAGGTCGCGCGACATGAACCCGGCGCGGATCTCTTCAAGTCCGTTTTCGAAATCCATGTTGGGAAAGGTCTCGATTGCCGGCGCAAGCTCCGGCGCGACGAGGTGGATGGTCGATTGCTGCTGGCTTGCCATGGTCTTGCGTCCTTTCCCGGGACTCGTTTTGTGCTAGGTTCATGTCCGCAATTTCGCTGGGCGGCAAGTGCGGAGCGCGCGCGGTCAATCCGCACGACTACCTAGTGGAAGCTGCCGTCGCATCGCGGCACGGCGTGCCGCAAACCGGTCAGGGCGGGCTTGCCCTGCTGCGCGCGCGGGCTAGACTGGCATCACCAAGATTTCAGGCGGAACCTATGACCCTTACCGTTCCCGATCCGCGAAGGCCGCGCCGGCTCAGCCAATACGCCGAGGCGTGCCGCACGGCCCAACCGCAGGATCAGGCAGAGCTGATCCGCCAAGCGCTCAAGCTGACGCCGCCTTGCGTGCCTGCGCGCATCGTCGAAGTGATGATTGCAGCGGGCGCTTGCGAGAGTGCCGCTCTCACCATCATCGGCAGCGAGGCCGCGTGGATGCTGTCAAGCGGAGAGAGTGGGCGCTGCCTTGCCAGCGTGGTGTTTCCCGGGATGGAGGAAGAAGTGACGAGCGAGGGCGCGACCCCGGCTCTGGCCTTGCTCGGCGCCTGGGCGTGCGCCGCGATTGTGCGACCTGCTGCAAAGCAAGTCGCCGTCGATCCTGCCCCGGAAACCCGTCCTGCAGGCGCAGTGCTGCACTGAGCGCCGCGCTTACCTGACAAGCTCGGCCTCGATCGCGATGCGGATCGCTTCGGAGGTGTGATTGGCACCCAGCTTGTTGAGCATGTTGGCGCGGTGAATTTCGACAGTGCGCGGGCTGATCGCCAGTTTTTCGCCGATCCGCCGGTTGGAAAGACCGCTGGCGACACAATCGAGCACTTCGCGCTCGCGTTCGGTCAGCTTCTCGATCCTGCCTCGCGCCACTGCCTCGCGCATCCGCGCATTGCCCAAGCCTTCGGTATGTTCTTCAAGCCGTTCGAGCATGGCCATCACTGTCTCGGGCGTGAACGGCCAGACGATGTAGTCGACCGCGCCGTCGAGGATAGCGCGCACGATCCGGTCCGCAACCGCTTCCTCGGCAAAGGCAACGATCGGATACCATTCGCCTTGCCGCGCCATGCGCGCGATGAGATCGGCAACGCAGCCTTCGCTGTCATGGATCAGCACGGAGCCATTGCGCGGCCAGCTCGAGGCACGTTCGGACACGGTCTCGAAGGGTTCGACATGGATGCCGTGCCCGGAGAGCCCGTGGCTGACCGTAGCGCGGCGGCGCGTGTCGGCATCGACGAGGATGAGCGTATGACCCTGTTGCACGAGCAATCTCCCTAATGGATTTCGCCTAGGGAGATATTCGCAAGCAGGCAGGCTGGCGAGCAGCGACGCGCCTGAAACGGAGCTATCGGACCACGGGTTTTTCCGGATTCAGACGCGAGAAATCACGCAAAACCCGGGCTCGGTGCCATCCGAGACATGCTCCGAAATGGAGCGAGTTCAGCGCCCTGGCGCTTTCGCCCGGTCGACCAGCATTGCCGGGGTAAGGACTTGCGGCAATTGCTCGGCAGCGCCGCTGCCCGCCGGGAACCACTGATAGAATGGCACCCCTGCCGCGCCATTGGCGGTAAGGTAGCGAGTGATCGCCGCATCGCGCCGGGTCCAGTCGCCGACCAGCACCGTCACGCCGGTTGCAGCAAAAGCATCGCGCACCTCCTCGCGCTCGATGGCGATTCGCTCGTTGACCTTGCAGGTCAGGCACCAGTCGGCCGTGAAATAGACGAACACCGGCTTGCCCGAGGCCCGGGCGCTCGCCAGCGCAGCCTCGCTGAACGGGGCCGAAGGCAGCACTCCGGGACCGGCCACGCTCGGTGCGCGGATCGTTGCGGGCAGCACTGCCGTGATCGCCAGCCCCACCATGGCAAGGGCTAGCACGCCAAGATACGCGACGCGGTTGCCGGTGCGCTGCCGTCGCCCGATCAGCCAGAGCAGTGCCACGAACAGGAGGACAAGCGCTGCACACCCTGCGGCAAAGCTGGTCCCGCCAAGACGGCTAGCCAGCCACAACAGGGCCAGCGCGGTGAGCCCCATCGGCAACGCCATCCAGCGCCGGAACCGGTTCATCCACGGGCCAGGCCTGGGCAAGCGGCGGCGCAAGGCGGGCACGTAAGCAATCGCGAGGAACGGCAGCGCCAGCCCAAGGCCAAGCGCAGCGAACAGCGCCAAGGCCGGGACCACCGGCAGCAGCAGCGCGGCGCCCATTGCCGCGGCCATGAACGGCCCGGTGCAGGGCGTTGCTGCAAAGGCGGCAAGCAGCCCGGTCGCAAAGGCACCGCGGCGCGATCCGTCACCGGACAGGCCAGGCACAGTCATTTCGAACAGGCCAAGGAAATTGGCCGTGATCGCGGCTGACAGCAACAGGAGCAGAGCGACGACCAGCGGGTCCTGCAACTGGAAGGCCCAGCCAACCTGCTCGCCAGCCGCCCGCAGCGACAGCAGCAGCACGCCGAGCGCGAGGCAGGCAAGCACCACGCCTGCGGCATAGGCCAGTCCCTCGGAGCGGGCCTGCGCCTCGCTCTCACCCGCGCGGGCCAGGCTGATCGCCTTGAGGCTGAGGATCGGGAAGACGCAAGGCATCACGTTGAGCAGCAATCCGCCAGCCAGCGCGCCGAGCAGCAGCAGCGGCAGCGCGGACAGGCCCGGTGCAGCGCTCGGCATGGCCAGCGGCACTCCGGCCGCCGGGACCTGGCCCGGCCGGGCTTCGAGCGACAGGCCGATGCCGCTTTCGCCCATGCGCAAGACGGCCGCGAAGCTTTCGGGCTGGGCCGGAGCGCTCTTGGGCCGATCGAGTTCGACGATCAGGGTGTCGCCCGAACGGCTGAAGCGCTGCGCGGCGGCATATTGCACAACCCGGTCCGTGGCGAGGAACAGGTGCGGGGCATCGAGCGGCGCGCTGGCCGGCAACGGTATCGCGAGCCGCAACATCGAGCCTTGCACGGCAAAGCGCACGGGCGCGTCGAGCGGGGCGGGCAGCGCCGCGCGCCAGGCCTCGAAGCGCGGACTGGTCTTGCTGGTGGAACCCAGCGTCAGCCGGGTTTCCATTCGCCCGCTCTCGGGCACGCAGACCGTGTCGGTGCAGGCAAGCCATTGCGCTTCGAGCGCGATCGGCACGCTGTCGCCCGGCCTGGCGCCTGCTGGCACCTTGAAAGGCACCAGCACGGCATAGTCGCCTTTGTAGACGTGGTTCATCAGGCCGGAGACCAGCAGGGTCTGTGGCACAGGGTATTGCGGTTCGCCTGCCGCGAAGCCTCGCGGCAAGGTCCAGTCCAGCTGCATGCCGAGCCCAGCATCGCCGGGATTGAGCCAATAGCCATGCCAGCCGGGATCGGGCCGCATGTGGATCGCCAGCATCGCGATCTTGCCCGGCTGTGCCGGTCCCTCGGCGACCAGTTCGGCGGAGATGTTGGTCTTGCTCGCCTGGGCTGCTGCTGGCCAGGCGATCAGCATGGCGAGCGCGATCATGCCCGCTGCCCCAAGGTGCGCGATGCGGCGAAGGAATCTCGACAAGCTGGTCATGCGGGCCGATATAGAGCCCTATGAGCAAAACGGAAACGCGCGACCTTCTTATCCTTGGCGGCGGCCTGGTCGGCATGACCCTGGCCCTGGCCGCTGCGCGCGCCGGGCTGACCTCGCATGTTGTCGATCGCGCTACCCCTGCCGAGCTGACTGCCGAGGGCGCGGACGGCCGGGCTTCGGCGATCTCGACTGCCAGCTGGAACCTGTTTGCCAATATCGGCATTGCCGAGCGGCTCGAGCCACTGGGCTGTCCGATCGCGGCAATCGCGGTTACCGACGGGATGAAGCCAGGCCGCATCGATTTCCGGCCCAAGCCCGACGAAGGCTCACTCGGGCGGATGTTCGCCAACCGCGACCTGCGGCTTGCCCTGTTCGCGGCAGCGCGCGACGAACCGGCCATTGCCTGGCACAGCGGCGCGGAAGTGACCCAGCGCGAGCGCGGGCCGCACAGCGTTTCGGCGACGCTCGCCGATGGCCGGGTGCTGCGCGCCAGCCTGATGGTCGCAGCCGAGGGTCGCCAGTCGCCTAGCCGCGACGAGGCCGGCTTCGCGCTGGCCAAGTGGGACTACAGCCACCGCGCCGTGGTTGCTGGCCTGATCCATGAGCAGCCGCACGAGGGCGTCGCCTGGGAGATATTCTATGCGGCGGGACCCTTCGCGCTGCTGCCGCTGCTTGACCTGCCCGATGGGCGGCACCGCAGTGCGCTGGTCTGGACCGTGGCCGAAAAGGACGCGGCTGCTGTGCTGAAGATGAGCGATGCGGCGTTCCTGCACGAGGTTCACACCCGGATGCACGGCCTGTTCGGCGCGATCGAGCTGGCCGCGCCGCGCATGGCCTGGCCGCTCAGGTTCCACCATTCGCGCAAGCTTGCCGATCACCGGTTGGCGCTGGTCGGCGATGCTGCCCACGGCATGCATCCGATTGCCGGGCAGGGCCTCAACCTTGGCCTGCGCGATGTCGGCGCGCTGGTCGAGGTGCTGTCCGAAGCCATGCGACTGGGGCTGGAGCCGGGCGATGCACAATTGCTTGCGCGTTATGAGAAATGGCGCAGCCTCGATGCTTTCATGGTCATGTCGGTGACTGACGGCCTGACCCGGCTTTTCGGCCTGCCCGGCAAGCTGCCGAGCGCGGCCCGGCGGCTGGGGATGGGCGCGGTGCAGCGCCTGCCCGCACTCAAGCGCTTCTTCATGGACGAGGCGCGCGGCATGTCCGGCAAACTGCCCGAGCTGCTGCGCGGCTAGATTGAACTGGCTCAGATAACGCTGTCGCCGCTGACCTCGGGCGCTTGGCCAGCTTCTGGCGTTGGGCTTGGGGCCGGTGAGGGCGAAGGGGAGGGCGAAACGGTCGGCGCAGCCAGCGGGCTGGACTGGCGGACGCGGTTGCCCCCGGCATCGCGCAACCGGCTCGGCTCGAGCATGGCGGTGGTCTCGATCAGGTCAAGCGCACGCTGCACTTCGCCATAGCGCTGCGCGTCGGCCGTCCATTTCGAGGCGGCGTCAGCACCCGGCAAGCGGCGCACCTGCTCGAGTGCCTGCTCGGTCCTGCCCGAGCGCAGCATCATCCGGGCGCGTTCGACCCCGGCTTGCGGGCTGGTTACCTCGCTCGGCTCGCGGCGCACGGTGAACAGGTTGGACAGGTCATTGATCGCGCGGTTCCAGAAACTGTCGTGGGGCGAGCTCAGGGAAAGCTCCGGGGACAGCGCCTCGAGCCGAGCCGAAAGCTCGTCGAGCGTGACCGGATCGCGCGAGAAGGCGACGATGGTCTGGACCGCGCGCGGCTGGGCATTGGCGAAGCGCAGCTGGAGCTGGTCGGCGAGGTAACGCAGCGGCTCGCCGCGATCGATCCGCCGCCGGGCAGCAAAGGCGATCAGCAGGCTTTCGGCACGCGCAGCATTGCCCGAGGCGGCATTGGCCTGCAGGTCGAGGCGCGAGAGCCGGTCCTCCAGCATGGCGAGGCGCGCCTCGGCGCTGCTGATGGCGGCCAGCTCGGCCGCTTCGCCAGGGGAATCGGGAGTAAGATAGGTCTCCTCCGCGTCCGGCGATGGCGTTAGGGTGGGGTCTTCGCGCATGGCCCGTTGCGGACTGGTCTCAATCAGGCCCAGATCCTCAAGATAGCCGCGCGATGCGAGCCAGCCCACACCTGCTGCGCCAAGCGCTATGCCGAGCAGCACAAGCAACACCAGCCAGCGGGCCGAACGCTTTGGTGCGCGCGGTGGCGGCAAGGGGGCTGCGGGGGGCGGCGTTGCGGTTTCGTCCGGCATCGGCGCTGGTCTGGTTCCTGATGCTGCCTGGCTGCGGGGTTGCGGCTCATCCGCTTCCTTGCACATCTCGGCGGCCAAGGCCAGCAGCGCGGTTTCGCTGGGTGTTTCGGCGGCGCGGGCCGCGCGCCAGCCCGGACCGGCGGCTTCGGCGACGCGCGGCCCGATCGCTGCCAGCGAAAGCTGCGCAAGCTCGATGTTGCGGGCCTCGCATTGCTCGCGAAGGTGTCGCGCTGCCTCGCCTGAATGGAGCGCGATGACCGCAGGCACAGCCAGCTTTTGCGCCAGTTCGTCGTCCATCGGCAGGGGATCGCTGGCATAGACAATCTGCTCGACAATGGCCACGCCCGGCGGCGGATCGAGCGGGACCCGCCGTGCCCCGGCAAGTCTCAGCAACCGGCCATGTTCCGGCGCGAGCTGGGCCAGCACCTGCTGCAAACCGCCCGCCCCGGTTGCGACCAGGTCCAAGCCTGCCTCGCGGCAGGCCTGCGCGGTCTTATCGCCAACGGCATAGGCCGGCTTGCCCTGCAGGGCGGTGATCGCCGCGCCGCCATGACGCAGGGCATTGACGCTGCCGATCAGCAAGGCGTCGAATGCACTCGCATCGGGCAGGTCCCAGCTCAGCGGACGCAGCGCAAATAGCGGGAATCCGTGCGCTTCGAGGCCGAGCGCCTGCGCAGCCTCGACACTGGCCTGGCAGCCCGGCTGCGGCCGCACGATGATCAGGCAGCTCACCTAAAGTCCACTTGAGGTTTGCCGAACTGCTCGGTGATGGCGGGTGGTGCCTTGCTCAGAAGTGCCTTAGCGAGCCGGGCGGGGGCTGCCACGTCGCCCGGAGCAATCGAGAGGCTCGCTTCGACCCGCTCGCGGCCATCGGGGCTGAACAGCGCAGCGCGCAGAGCCATGGCATCGCCGCTGCAACGGGAAAGCACCGCCACTGCACTGTGACACGAACCGCCCAGTGCCGCGAGCAGCGCGCGCTCGGCCCGCACTGCGTCATGGCTTGGACCATGATCGATCCGCGCCAGCAGGTCGAGCATCGCAGTATTGTCGGCCAGGCACTCGATGGCGATGGCCGCTTGGCCGGGAGCAGGCAGCCAATCCTCGGGGTCCAGCGCATGGCCAAGGCTGCTCTCGCCCAGTCGATTGAGCCCGGCCTTGGCCAGGAAGGTCGCGTCGACTTCTCCTGCCGCCAGTTTGGCCAGCCGGGTAGCGACATTGCCCCGGATCGGCATGACCCGGCAGTCGGGACGCAGGTGAAGAAGCTGCGCGGCGCGGCGCGGCGCGCTGGTGCCGACAAGCGCGCCCTCGGGCAATGCGGCCAAACCCTCTGCACCGATCAGCACATCGCGCACGTCCTCGCGTTCGAGCACGGCGGCAAAGGCGATCGCGGGCGGGCGGAGCGTCTCGACGTCCTTGGCGGAATGGACCGCAAAGTCGATCTCGCCGGCCAGCAGGGCAGCGTCGAGCTCCTTGGTCCACAGGGCCTTGCCGCCAATCTCGGCGAGCGGCCGGTCGGTGATCCGGTCGCCGCTGGCCTGGATGGCGACTATCTCGATCAGGGCCTCGGCAAGCCCGGTCGCCGCGCTCAGCCGCGCGCGCGCTTCGTGAGCCTGGGCCATGGCCAGCGGCGAGCCGCGCGTGCCCAGGCGCAGCGCTCGGTCGGAAAAAGGTTCGGACATGCGCTGCTTGTGCTACCCGCCATTGCGACTAAGGGAAAGGGCGGGATGGTCACCGTTCTGGGAATTGAATCGTCGTGCGACGAAACCGCCGCCGCCCTGGTGCGGGCGGACCGGGTAGTGCTGGCCCAGCGTATTGCCTCGCAGGACGAGGTGCACCGGCCCTATGGCGGGGTCGTCCCAGAGATCGCCGCGCGCGCCCATGTCGAGCGCCTTGCCCCGCTGATCGAGGCGACACTCGCCGATGCAGGCATGACCCTCGCCCAGGTCGACGCCATAGCTGCTACTGCGGGGCCGGGACTGATCGGTGGGGTGATGGTCGGGCTGGTTACCGGCAAGGCGCTGGCCATGGCTGCAGACAAGCCGCTGCTTGCGATCAACCACCTCGAAGGCCATGCACTTTCGCCGCGCCTCGCCGATCCTGCGCTTGCCTTTCCCTACCTGCTGCTGCTCGTTTCGGGCGGCCATTGCCAGTTGCTGCTGGTCAAGGGGGCAGGGCGCTATCGCCGCCTTGCCACTACGATAGACGATGCCCTTGGCGAGGCTTTCGACAAGTCGGCCAAGCTGCTTGGCCTGGGCTATCCCGGCGGCCCTGCGGTCGAGCGGCTGGCGGCCACCGGCGACCCGCGAAAAGTGCCGCTGCCGCGCCCGCTGCTCGGCAGCAGGGAGCCGCATTTCTCCTTCGCCGGGCTCAAGAGCGCGGTCCTGCGCGCCAAGGAATCGGGCGAACATGCCCACGCAGACATTGCCGCCTCGTTCCAGCAAGCGGCGATCGATTGCCTGATCGACCGCACCTCGCGCGCGATCGCAGTGGCCGGGCCAGTCAATGCCCTGGTGGTTGCGGGCGGGGTCGCTGCCAATGCCGCGATCCGCACCGCGCTCGAAGCGCTCGCCAGGACCAGCGGCCTGCGCTTCGTCGCTCCGCCGCCGGCCTTGTGCACCGACAATGCGGCGATGATCGCCTGGGCAGGGATCGAACGGTTGCAGCTTGGCGAGACCGACCCGCTCGATTTCGTCGCCCGGCCGCGCTGGCCGCTCGATCCGGACGCCGCGCCTGCGCGCGGCGCAGGGGTAAAGGCATGACCCTTCGACAAGCTCAGGGCGGGCCGGCGATCGGCATCCTCGGCGCGGGTGCCTGGGGCACGGCGCTGGCACAGGCGCTGGCCAGCGATGGCAGCCAGGTGCTCATTTGGGCGCGCGAGTCCGAGCTGGTCGAGGAAATCAACGCTAGCCATTCCAACAGCCTCTACCTGCCTTCGGCACGTCTGGCCGAGACTGTGCGCGCGACTGGCGATCTGGCCGACATGGCGAGCCTGCCGGCGCTGCTGGTGGTCGTACCCGCGCAGTTCCTGGCCGGGGTGCTCGGGCAATTGCCGCGCGCCCCGCGCGATCTGGTGCTGTGCGCTAAAGGCATCGAGGCGGGAACCGGGCGCTTGATGACCGAGGTTGCGGGCCAGGCCGCACCCGAAGCATCGCTTGCGGTGCTGTCCGGTCCCACTTTCGCACATGAGGTTGCTGCCGGTCTGCCGACAGCAGTGACGCTGGCCTGCGCGCAGGGTGAGCCGCAATGGGAGCGGTTGTCGCCGCTGATCGCCCGCGCCGCGCTGCGTCCTTACTATTCGGATGACCTGATCGGAGCCGAGGTAGGCGGCGCGGTCAAGAACGTGCTGGCGATTGCTTGCGGCGTGATCGAGGGGTTGGGCCTTGGCCAGAACGCGCGTGCGGCACTGATCGCGCGCGGCTATGCAGAGATGCTGCGGTTCGGCAAGGCGCGCGGCGCGCGCAGCGAAACGCTGGCGGGCCTGTGTGGGCTAGGCGATCTGGTGCTGACCTGCTCATCCACTTCGAGCCGCAATTTCTCGCTGGGCAAGGCGCTGGGTGAAGGGATGAGCGCTGCCGAGGCGCTGGCTGGCAAGAACAGCGTGGCCGAAGGCGCAGCGACCGCGCCGGTGCTGGCCGGGATCGCGCGGGATGAGGGCGTCGACATGCCGATCTGCGAAGCGGTGCATCGCCTGCTGGCCGGCGAGGCTTCGGCGGCGCAAGTCGCGCGCGATCTGCTGGCGCGGCCGCTGCGAGCCGAACAGGAGCGCGCCGAGCAGGAGCCCGGCCCTTGAACGAGCCAGCGGCGGGCGATGATATCGCCGCGATCGCCCGGGGCGGGCGAACCAATTTCTTCGGGTTCTTTCTGCGGCTCGCGGCGCGTATCCCGTTCCTGTTCATTGCCGGGCGCGCTGCCGAATATGGCCCCGAGGCGCTAGGCCGGTTTGCCTCGGCTCTGGTCGTTATCGAGCTGGCGGCGATGCTGTGCACCCTGGGCGAAAAGCGCGGGCTGGCGCAGCGCCTGTCCGAATCGGACGATCATCCCGCCAATGTCGTGGCTGACGGGATGCTGGTCGCCCTGTTCGCTTCCTGCGGTTTCGCGCTGCTGTTCTGGCTGGTGCCTGCGCCGCTGTTTCCAGGCGGTCAATATACCGAGATCGATCGGCTGATGGTGATCGCGATCCCGCCTCTGGCGCTCACCGAAATCTGGCTCGCCGCGCTGGCCTATCGCTTCAACATCGGCGCGAGCGTGCGGGCGCGCGCAATTGTCGAGCCGTGGACGCTGTCGATCATGGCAGGCGCGATGATCTTCATTGCGCCCGAAAGCGGCCTGTCGGTGGCCTATATCGTATCGATCCTCGCCGCCGGGCTGACCGCGCTGGTGCCTTACCTGCGGACCTATGGCCTGCCCAAGGGCTGGCGGCCAAGGCCTGCTGCGCTGGGGCGGCTGACCCTGCGCAGCCTGCCGATTGCCGGGGCCGATGCCATCGAATGGGGCACGCGGCGGCTCGATATCCTGCTGCTTGGCTTTTTTGCCGCGCCCGCGGCGGTCGGAGTCTACTATGTCGCGCAGCAGGTCGCGAGCCTGCCGCAGAAGCTCAAGACCAGCTTCGAGCCGATCCTCGGGCCAGTGATCACCCGCCGGCTCAAGGAGCGCGATCTGCCCGCGATTGCCAGTCAGGTCTGTCAGGTCGGCATCTGGATCATCGCCGCGCAGGCAGGGATCGCGCTGGCGCTGGGCATACCGGGCGAAGGGGTGATGGGCCTGATCGGGCCGGAATTCGTCGGCGGCACCGGCGCTCTGGCGCTGCTGCTTGCTGCCGAAGTTGTCGCTGCCACTGCTGTGGTCAGCGAGGCGGCGCTGATCTACATGGCGCGGGTGCGCAACGTCATCGTCTCGATCGCTACGATTGCCTTGCAGGCATTGCTCACCATCGGCCTGATCATGCTGGTCGAGCAGGCTGGACTGGGCGAGCTCTATCGCGCTGCCGCCGCTGCTCTGGGGCTGGTCCTGGCGCTGGCTTTTGCCTCGCTGGTCAAGGCTCGGATGCTGGCGCGGATGTTGGGCGAGCCGATCAATGCGTGGCGCTGGGCGCTGGTCTGGGCGGCGGCTCCGGCGGTATTGGTCGGCTGGGCGGCAACACAGTTCCTGCCCGAGTGGGCCGAGCTGTTGTTCGGCATTCCGGCGATCCTCGGCATTTATGGCTGGGTGATCTGGACGCGCGGCTTTGGCCCTGAAGACCGCGTCCTGTTTCGTCGGCACGCGGGCTGATTTACTGAGATTAACCGTTCGTCGTATGTACGGGGCGTTCAGTCGTCATTCACCGCCAGTCGGGCCTCTTCTGCGTGGGGGTCTTGCGAAGGAGGGAATGCCATGAAACCGACCAGACTTGTTACTGCCTGTTGTTTGGCCGCGCTGATCGCGGGCTGCGCAGGCCACACCGAGATGGGCGATGCGGGTCCGGTCAGGCCGCAGGCTGGGGAGGAGAGCGTCGTCGTCACCGGCTCGGTCAAGCAGGGGCAAGTCGCCGATGCATCCAACCTGCCGCTGCCCCCGCCGCCTCCGGCACCGCCATCGACAGAGGCGCGGGCGATGAAGTCGGCACCAGCCTATGCGGGCACCTCGCCGCGCCACATTCCGCCAGTCATGGTCGCTACCGACCCGGGCCGCGAGCGCTATGACGTCGAGGAGGTCTCCCCCGTCAAGCTCACCCGCGCCGAGCCGGTTTCCACTTTCTCGGTCGACGTCGATACGGGTGCCTATGCCAATGCCCGGCGTTTCCTCACGCAGGGACAGCTGCCGCCGCGCGACGCAGTGCGTACCGAGGAAATGATCAACTACTTCCGCTACAACTATCCTGCGCCTGACAGCCGCGAGGCCCCGTTCTCGATCACCACCGATGTCGCAGTGACGCCGTGGAACCCCCAGACGCGGTTGATGCGGATCGGCTTGCGCGGCTATGATCTGCCACGTCAGGGCCGTCCGCCCGCCAATCTCGTGTTCCTCGTCGATGTCTCCGGCTCGATGGGCAGCCAGGACAAGCTGCCGCTGGTCAAGACCGCGCTGGCGGGCCTTGCCGGCGAGCTGGGCCGGCAGGACAAGGTCTCGATCGTGGTCTATGCAGGCGCGGCTGGCATGGTGCTCGAACCGACCAACGATCCGCGCAAGATCAGGGCGGCGCTGGAGCGGCTCGACCGCTGGCGCAGCTGGCCTGCAACTGGCCTACAACATTGCCCGCGACAACATGATCGAGGGCGGGGTCAACCGCATCCTGATCGCCACCGACGGCGATTTCAATGTCGGCGTGTCGGATACCAAGGCGCTGATCGAGATGGTCGAGAAACAGCGCGACGCAGGCGTGACCCTGACCACGCTGGGCTTTGGCACCGGCAACTACAACGAAGCGATGATGGAGCAGATCGCCGACCACGGTAACGGCAACTACGCCTACATCGACTCGGCCCTGGAAGCGCGCAAGGTGCTCGGTGAGCAGATGGCTGCGACCCTGTTCACCATCGCCAAGGACGTGAAGATCCAGGTCGAGTTCAATCCCGCGCAAGTCAGCCAGTACCGCCTGCTCGGCTATGAGAACCGGGCGCTGCGCGAGGAGGATTTCGACAATGACCGGGTCGATGCCGGCGATATCGGCGCGGGCCATCAAGTCACCGCGATCTACGAGATCGTGCCCGCCGGGGTGAAGGGCTGGATCGCCCCCAGACGGTACGACGAGCCGCTGCCCGAGGCGGCGCGCGGCAGGGCCGGGGAAATGGCCCATGTCAAGCTGCGCTACAAGCTGCCGGACGGCAAGACCTCGCGTCTGGTCGAGCGCACCGTCGCGGCGCGGGCGATGCAGACCGCCGCGCGCCCGAGCGGCGACTTCGCTTTCGCCGCTGCCGTCGCCGCCTTTGGCCAGAGTCTGCGCGGCGACGCCATGCTCAAGGGCTTCAGCCACGCCGATGTCGCGCGGCTCGCACAAGGCCAGAACGATTTCTGGCGGCAGGAGTTCCTGCGGCTGGTCGGCGTCGCGGGATCGCTCGGCGAAAGCGAAGGAGCGCGCGAAGCAACCGGCGGTTGAGTGTAGGGGCATGCAGCGCTATCGCATGTCCCCGTGCAACGCCTTTCCCTCGCCACTTTCGCCGCAGGCGCACTCGCCGTCGCGATTCTGGCCTTTCCGGCGACGGTGCGCAAAGGCCCCGCGCTGATCGCCGGGCTGGAGCGCGATGCCGCCTCGGCCCGCGACCAGGCTGGCGGCAAAGGCATCGCGATGTCGTTTCGCCGCGGCAATGGCTGGCTGACCCGCCATCCCAGCCTGAGCGGTGGGGCGGCGCTGCCGCCCGAGACGCGCGCGCGCGCTGCCGCTGCGATCGCTGCGGTGCCTGGGATTGGCGGGGTTTCCTGGCACGGCGCGAGTAGCGGTGATGCCGCTAGCCTTAGCGCAGAGCCAGCCCGGAATGCCTCGCTGCATTGCCAGGAGGATGTCGAGGCGATCTTGCGGGTGCGCACGATCCGTTTTGCCGAAGCCAGCGCGCAGATCGATGCTGCGAGCGT
>JBIPOX010000225.1:0-3646 GCA_044378785.1 Novosphingobium sp. | reverse complement strand
CCAGCGCGGCAAATTCGTGCAGAGAGCGGCGCTGGTCAGCCCGCGCCTCGCTGTGCATCAAGGGCAGCAGCACGAATTGTCGCTCGCGTCGGTTCAGGCCGCGATCCCAGCCGCGCGCCAGCAGGCCCTTGCAGATCGCCCGCGCCAGCGGATCGAAGGCAAAGGCTTGCGCCTGGCCCCTGAACAGGTTGCGCGGCACCTGATCGAACAGCAGGATGGCTGCGCGCGCGCTGTGCCGGTCGCGCAGGAACGCGCCAGCCGGCTGTTTCGACAGTCCTCTCAGCAGCCGGGCGTAGCGGCGGCGCAGCGCAGCATCGACCGCCTCGCCAGGTCCGAACCAGTCGGACGGTTCGAGCGCATGGAACCAGTAGTGCAACAGGTCATGCGCCCAGAACCGCACTGCGGCCCGGTTCCGGGTCAGTCAGCCATCGCGACCTTGCGGTAGGGCACGAACTCGGAGAGCCCGACACTGCCTGCGAACATGTGCGAGGTGCGATCGAGCAATTGCACGATATCGAGGTTACAAACCTGCGCGGTGTAAGACCTGCGGAACAGGATGTCGTCGTCATCGAGTTGCGAGGCATTGACTGGCCGGTTGACCCAGATGGTCTTGCCGCGACCATAGACCAGCGCGGTCCTGTCGATGATCTTGAGGTTGTCGCTGGCACCCATCGGCAGGCAGCGCACTGCCTCGCCTGCCTCGCGGCCCTCGAGCATCTTGGCGAGCTTTTCCTCGCCGGTCATGCGCGGTTTGCCGGCCATGGCAGGGGCAGCGAGCAGGGCGGCGGTCGTAGCGAGAGCGATTGCGAACGTCTTCATCGTCTGTCTCCCATTCGAATGCAGGTGAAGCTGTCATGTCCTGCCTTAACCCTTGCTGACTGTCCGCGTGTCAGGACACATTGGGTGCGCGCAAATGCTGCAGCCACTCGCGAGGATCGGCGGGCTGTGTCTCATAGGAAAGAACATCCTCAGGCAGATCGACCCAGGGCTGCTTTCTTGCAGTCCACAGGTGTACGGCTGGCACAAGTCTGTCGCTGGCATCAAGGGTTCCAGCGCGCAGGATGCCCGACCCGGGCCGCGCCGTGCTTTTGCTGTAAACTCGGGCAAGGCATCCCGGGCACGCGAACTGGGTGACGGTCGACCCGTCCTGCTTGGCAACGTGCGCTTCGATCAGCTCGCCGTTAATCTCAAATTGGTCCAGGCCTATGTGCAAGTTTACCATGCAGGCACTTCCGCTGCGGGTCTGGCAATCGCGGCAATGGCACGCATAGGGCTGCATTCCGCCCGTGTCGCGCAAGACATAGCGCACTTTGCCGCAGGCGCATCCGCCTTCATGCGGGCCATTGCCGAGCACTACGCCGTGCCGCCCACCGTCAGGCCCGCGATCAGCAGCGTCGGCTGGCCAACCCCGGCGGGCACGCTTTGCCCGCCCTTGCCGCAAGTGCCGACACCCTCGTCGAGCGCCATGTCGTTGCCGATGCCAGTGACGCGGTTGAGCACGCTCGGCCCGTCGCCGATCAGAGTCGCGCCCTTGATCGGTGCGCCCAGCTTGCCGTTCTCTATCTTGTAGGCCTCGGTGCAGGAGAACACGAATTTGCCCGAGACGATGTCGACCTGGCCACCGCCAAAGCTTTGCGCGAAAATGCCGTTTTTCACGCGCGTCAGCAGCTCGGCCGGATCGTCCTTGCCGCCCTGCATGAAGGTGTTGGTCATGCGCGGCATTGGCGCGTGGGCATAGTCCTCGCGGCGGCCATTGCCGGTTGGCTCGACCCCCATCAGCCGGGCATTGAGCCGGTCCTGCATATAGCCCTTGAGGATGCCATCCTCGATCAGCACTGTCTCGGTGGTCGGCGTGCCCTCGTCGTCGATCGAGAGCGAGCCGCGCCGGTCGGGGATCGTGCCATCGTCGACCACGGTGACGCCAGGCGCAGCGACCCGCTCGCCCAGTCGGCCGGAAAAGGCGCTGGTGCCCTTGCGGTTGAAGTCGCCCTCTAGGCCATGACCGACCGCTTCGTGGAGCAGCACGCCGGGCCAGCCGGGGCCGAGCAGCACGGTCATTTCGCCTGCTGGCGCATCGACACTCTCGAGATTGACCAGCGCCTGCGCCAGCGCCTCGTCGATTGCCCGGTTCCAGCTGGCGGGCTCGAACAGCCGGTCGTAGAGCCAGCGCCCGCCCATGCCGAAGCTGCCGGTCTCGCGCCTGCCATTGCTTTCGGCGACAATCGAGACATTGAGCCTTACCAGCGGGCGTACGTCGGTAGCGACAAAGCCGTCGGGCCGGACGATCTCGACCACCGACCACGAACCGGCCAGGGTCGCGCTGACCTGGCTGACGCGCGGATCGCGCGCGCGCGCGGCGCGGTCGATATCCTCGAGCAGCTTGACCTTTGCAGCAAAGGGCAAGGCATCGAGCGGCGAAGCCTCGGTATAGAGGTGGCGGTTGTTGGCGCGCGGCGGGGCTGGGCGCGGCGCAGTCGCCGGATCGAGCAGCCGCAGGGTCTCGCCAGCGCGGCGGATCGCGGCGGCGGAGACATCGTTGGCGTGGGCAAAACCGGTCATCTCGCCAGTGACACCGCGCAGGCCAAAGCCCGAATCGCGCGAATAGTCAGCGGTCTTGAGCCGCCCGTCGTCGAAACTGAAAGTCTCGCTGGCGACAAATTGGAGATAGAGCTCGCCATCGTCGCAACGGCTGAGGGTCTCGCTGGCGAGCGCCTGCGCCTCCTCGGGCGAGAGCTGGCCGGAGCGGTAAATGTGCGAGCGGGGATCGGTGATCGTGGTCATGGACCAGATATAGAGCGGCGCGCGCCCAGCGCCAGAGGTTAGGTTCCTGACGCTAGCTCAGTTGGCCCCGTCGGCGGGGCCGCCCCTGAGCACAAAGCGCCGGTCGCAATAACCGCAATCGACATAACCGTGCTCGTCGATTTCCAGCCAGACGCGCGGGTGGCCGAGCGCCGCTCCGCCCCGAATGTCGTTGGCGCCATCGCACTTGACGCGCGGCGAATCGGTCAGGGTCACTTCGGGCGGTTCGATCATGGACGCGGCCACTACCAATCGCCGCGCGCTATTTCCAGCCGGATTATCGCCCTAACGGCGCAGCCCCTCAACCCACTCGCGCGCCACGTCACGCACCAGGCCACGATCGTCGGGCAAGTGGGCGGCATCGTCGAAGTCGCGGGTTTCGATCAGCATCTTGGGCGTGAGCAGTTCGTCGAAACGCATCCCGCACATGCCGTCGTAGGTCCAGCTGATGGTGCCGAAGGCTTCGAAGTGATGCCAGAACAGCATCGCCTGCTCGCCCGGTACGATCGGAAACAAGGTGCGCAGCTTGGCTCCGCCCAGCGACAGATCGATCAGGATGGCGCTCGTGGTGCCGTCGAGCGCGACCAGTCGTGCAGGCAGTCGCACGCGCAGGCGGCTGTACGATCGCTGCCCCGCGACGGGCATTTCCGGACCAGGCTCGGGCGGTTCCATGCCGCCATTATCAGGCAGACATGGCAAATGCCTCGTGCCCGAGGCCCTCCGGAAAAACCTCTAGAGTCTTTGTTTCGATTGAAAAAAGGGGGGGCGGGCCGGCGCGAGAGGGACCATGCGCGCCGACCCGCCAGTTCGGCACCCGAGGGGGCGGTGGGTGCCGAGAGCGCCAGAT
>JBIPOX010000106.1:0-5444 GCA_044378785.1 Novosphingobium sp. | reverse complement strand
AAAGGTCGCCAACCCGCGATCGCCCGATATCCGGTTTTGCCCCGAAGTCTCGCACCAGTCCCGACCGCCGGCAATTCCGGCTGGCAGCTTCAGACCTCGCTGAAATCCACTAAGGGGCGGCTTTCGCGGGTGCCGCGGTACTTGGTGTTCGGATCGCCCGGATCGGCGGCGATCACAACGAAGTCCGCATGCACCTCGAGCAGGGTGCCAACAAAGGGGAAGCCCTCAAGGCTGCCGTTGACGCGGTAACTGACAACATCGCCGACCTTGAAGGTCGCTTCATCGAAGTTGAATTCGAACGGACAGTTTTCGCCGTCTCCACCCATGCCCAGCATCGCGGTGTCTCCTTTGAGCCGAGGATAGTGCGCTACGCGCCCGGATTCAACGTCAGCCGACAAGCTCTTCGGGCTTGAAGAAGAACGCAATCTCGATCGCAGCGTTCTCGTCGCTATCGGAGCCATGGACCGAATTCGCCTCAATCGATTCGGCAAGCGCCTTGCGGATCGTGCCTTCGGCCGCGTCGGCCGGATTGGTCGCGCCCATCACATCGCGGTTGCGCTTTACCGCGTCCTCGCCCTCGAGCACCTGCACGACTACCGGCCCCGAGGTCATGAAGCTAACCAGATCGTTGAAGAAGGGCCGCTCGCGATGCACGCCATAGAAACCCTCGGCCTGCTCCCTGGTCATCGCGATACGCTTTGAAGCGACGACGCGCAGGCCCGCCTCCTCCAGCATCTTGGTGACCGCGCCGGTCAGATTGCGGCGAGTGGCGTCGGGCTTGATGATCGAGAAGGTGCGGGTGACCGCCATGGTTGATTTCCTTGCGAACAGTTGTCGATTTTCAGAGGTGGCGCGCAACTAGCGGGGAAAATGCTGCGCTGCAAGGCGCGGGGGCGCCATCACGCCACCTTGCGCCACTTGCCGCCGTGCTGTTCATGAAACTCGCGCTCGACCCCTTCAATCTGGTCGAGCTCGCGCCATACCTGCCGCGCAGCGTCCCGCCGGGTGTCATCGAAAAACAGGAGAACCCGTTCAAAGCCTCTCGCCTGCTCTCGCCATTGCCCGTCTGCCAGCGCGCACAGCGTCGCGCCATTGGCGGCATCGCAGGTATCCCCAAGCAGGATCGGCTGACGCGCTGCATGGGCTTCTGCGGCTCGGCCATGCGCCAGAAAACTCTCGGCGCGGTCGCTCCACAGCGCACTGCCGAGCCGATCAAGCAATGCGGCGTCGCTGCTTACCACCAGCATTCGCTGGCCAGCCTCCATCGCCTTGGCGGCGATCTGCGGCAGGGCGCGCTCAACGGGATCGTGCTGCAACAGGTAGAAGCCGACCCGCACCGCGCATCAGCCTTCGAGATTATCGCGCACGAACTGATCGAGCAGCCGCACGCCAAATCCGGTCGCGCCCTTGTCCCAGGTCGCGCCGGGCTTGTCGGCCCAGACCATGCCGGCGATGTCGAGGTGCGCCCACGGCCTCCCGTCCTCGATGAAGCGCTGGAGGAACTGCGCGGCAGTGATCGAGCCGCCATAGCGCGCGCCCATATTCTTCATGTCGGCAATCTGGCTGTCGATCAGCTTGTCATAGGCCTTGCCCAAAGGGAAGCGCCAGACCTTGTCGCCGCTGGCCTTGCCTGCCTTGTCGATCCCGGCGGCCAGTTCCTCGTTGTTGGCAAACATCCCGCCATATTCGTGGCCAAGCGAGACGATCATCGCGCCGGTCAGGGTGGCAAGATCGATGATCGCCGACGGATTGTATTCACGCTGGACGAATGTCAGCACGTCGCACAGCACCAGCCGCCCTTCGGCATCGGTGTTGATCACCTCGACGGTCTGGCCCGACATGGTAGTGACCACGTCGCCGGGGCGCTGCGCATTGCCGTCAGGCATGTTCTCAACCAGACCACACAGCCCGATCACGTTGGCCTTGGCATCGCGCCGCGCGAAACCCAGCATGGCCCCGGCCACTGCGCCCGCGCCGCCCATGTCCCACTTCATGTCTTCCATGCCGGCAGGCGGCTTCAGCGAGATACCGCCGGTGTCGAAAGTGACGCCCTTGCCGACCAGCGCCAGCGGACGTTCGCCCTGCAAGCCGCCCAGCCACTCGATCACCAGCAGCCGTGGCTCGCGAACCGAACCTTGCGCAACGCCAAGCAGCGCGCCCATGCCAAGGGTGCGCATTTCGTCCGGGCCGAGCACCCGCAAGCGCAGGCCCGTCCCGGCCATCGCCGCCTCGCAACGCGCGACAAAGCTTTCGGGATAGATCGTATTGCCTGGCTCGGTGACAAGTGCCTTGGTGAAATCGACCCCTTCGGCGAGCGCGGCGGCGCTGTTCCAGGCGGCCTGAGTGCCCTCGGGCGCGCCTGCCACCAGCAGCCGCACCAGGCTCGGCTTCTTGTCCTCGGAAAGCTTGGTACGATAGACATCGTGCCGCCACGAACGCAGCCGCGCGCCGAGCAGCACGGCAGCAGCCTCTCCGGCGCTCAGGCCTGCACTATCAAGATCGAGCACCAGCACTTCCTCGCCTGCGGTCTGGTATTTGGCGACCAGTGCGGCGCCTGCATGCTCGATAGTGGCCCGGCGATCCTCTCCGCCCGGCGCGCCGATCCCGGCCAGCGCTATGCGCACGACCTTGCCGCCCCGCTCGACAAAGCCTTCGAACAGCTGCCCCGGCTTGCCAGCAAAGCGCGACATGGCGGCTGCTTCGACCAGTACCGGCTCGAGCCCGGCAGGCAGCGCATTCTGATTCGCCAGCTGGGCAACGATGCGCGCATCGCGCGGCGCAGCGTCATCGAGGAACTCTATCTGCATGAAATCTCCTGACTATGTGACGATCTTGGGATTCGGGTCACCAGTGCGGATTGCAGTTAAGCACCGCCAGTGCGATAGGCAAGTCATGCGCCCCGCCCAAGAGTTCCCGTTGCAGGCTGTCTTTCGTCGCCTGCGATCACGGCGCCGAGGTGCCGCCGGGCTGGCGCTGCTCGCCTTTCCCCTGATGATCGCGCAACCGGCGTTGGGGCAGGCGGCAGAAGGCGATGCTGCTTCCCAAGCAAAGGTCGCAGACGCCCAGGCTCCTGCCGTAGAGGGAGACAACCCTGTCGCGTTCGAGGCCGACCGCATCGAATACCGCGACCGCGACGAGGTGCTTGTTGCCAGCGGCAATGTCGTCTTGCGCCGTGATGGTCAGGCGGTGCGCGCCAACACCGTCACCTGGAACCGGACCAGCGGGGCGATCCTTGCCGAAGGCGATGTGCGGCTGCTCGACGAGGACGGCAACCAGCTGTTCACTGAGCGGGTCGAGCTGACCGAAGAACTCAAGACCGGCGCAATGGAAAACATGCTGCTGGCGCTGCGCGAGGGCGCACGGATCGCCGCCAAATCGGGCCGACGCCTCGACAATGGCAATGTGCTGCTCGAACAGGCGGCCTACGCGGCCTGCACCGTCGAGACGGCGAAGGGCTGCCCAAAAGAGCCAAGCTGGCGGATCACTGCGCGCGAGGTGATCTACGATGCACAGAAACGGCGGGTCTCGTTCAAGGGCGCGCGGATCACCCTGTTCGGGGCAGTGACCCTACCGATCCCGGGCCTGCGCACGACCACCGACGGGCGCGCCATATCCGGCCTGCTGATCCCCGACTTCCGCTTCACCCCGTCAAACGGGGTCGAGATCAGCGCCTCGCACTATGCGCGGCTTGCCGACAACCGCGACCTGACCAGCACTGTCTACCTCTACACAGAGGCACCGCCGATGGCGCAGCTGCAGTATCGCTCGCTCACGGAACAGGGTGCCTACCAGATCACCGGCTATGCCACCTCGAGCCGCAGGATCGGGATTTTCGATGACGATCCGTCATCGCAAGAGGATTTCCGTGGCTACCTTTCCGCTAACGGGCGCTTGCAGCTGACGTCGAAATGGAGCGTGACGGGATCGATCCGCCGCGCGACCGACCGCACGTTCCTGCGCCGCTACGACATCAGCCGCGACGATCGCTTGCGCTCCATGGTCGATGTCGAGCGGATCGGCGAGAACAGCTACCTGTCGATTGCAGGCTGGACCACCCAGACAATGCGGATTGGCGCGGATCAAGGCCAAGTGCCGGTTGCGCTCCCGGCCATCGACTATCGCCACCGGCTCGACGATCCGGTGTTCGGCGGCAGGATCGAGCTGCAAGGCAATTCGCTCGCGATCCTGCGCGACCGGGGCCAGGACACGCAGCGCGGCTTTGTCCGCGCGCAGTGGGACCTGAGGCGGATTTCCGCTTGGGGTCAGGAGATAACCCTGACCGGTCTGGTGCGCGGCGACGTCTATCACTCTGACGAGAACGATCTGACCGAGACCGAAGCCTATCGCGGCAATCCGGGTTGGGAAGCACGGACGATTGCGATTGCCTCGCTCGACGTGAAGTGGCCTCTGGTCGGCCGCGCGCTGGGTGGCACCCAGGTGCTGACCCCGCGCGTCCAGCTCTCGGCGATGCCCTCGATCCGCAACCTGTCGGTGCCCAACGAGGATGCCCGTGCGATCGAACTTGAAGACAGTAACCTCTTCGCATTGAACCGTTTTCCTGGTTACGATCGGATCGAGGACGGGATGCGTTTCACCTATGGCTTCGACTGGCTGCTCGAGCGTCCGCGCTGGCGCATCAAGACCACCGTCGGCCAGTCGGTCCGCCTCACCGAAAAGCCCAGCCTGTTCCCGCAAGGCACGGGCCTGACCGGTCGCGTCTCCGACGTGGTCGGGCGCACCGAGCTGCGCTTTCGCGACACTATCAAGCTGGTCCACCGCTTCCGCCTCGACAAGGACAGCCTGGCCATCCGGCGCAACGAATTCGACGCCGTGGTGGGCAGCCACCGCACCTATGTCGAGCTTGGCTACACCAAGCTCAATCGCGACATTTCCAGCGATATCGAGGACTTGCGCGATCGCGAGGAGGTCCGTGCCGCTGGCCGGGTCGCTTTCGCCAATTACTGGTCGCTGTTCGGCTCGGCGGTCGTCAACCTGACCCAGCGCAGCGAGGACCCCGATCTCGGCTCGGACGGATTCCAGCCACTGCGCACCCGGCTTGGCCTCGCCTATCAGGACGATTGCATCGATCTGTCGCTGACCTGGCGGCGCGACTATGTGGCGACTGGCGACGCGCGCAAGGGCAACTCCTTCCAGGTGCGCTTTGCCCTGCGCAACATCGGTTTCCGCTGATTTGCAACGCCACTGCAAGGCTATTGCAAACGCCCTGCGGGCACCTCGCGTCCAAAGCCCCTATCGGCAGCGCTCAGTTTGGGTTAATCGGCGCGCTCGCATGGGGCCGGCACCGGCGCATGAGACCAGGATCGGTCTTCGATGGTGCCGCCTGGCGTCAATAGTGCAGGATGGGTGACTGGATTGAAAAGCTCGATTTCGCTTCGCATCATGGCCGCTTGTTCGGCCCTGGCAGTCTTCACGGTTCCGGTCGC
>JBIPOX010000104.1:0-5457 GCA_044378785.1 Novosphingobium sp. | reverse complement strand
GAATCTCGGCGCTGCTGTCCTCGACCTACGCCAATCGCCGGATCGTCATGCTGCCTGCCTTCGAGCCGGAGGACTGGCTGACCCTGGCCGAGCGCGAAAAGGTCACCAACGCATTCGTCGTGCCAACGATGATGGCGCGGATCATCGACAAGATGCAGGACGGCAGGTCTGTCGATCTCTCCGCGCTGCGCTCGATTGCCTATGGCGGCGGCAAGATGCCCCGCGAGATCATCGAGAAGGCGCTCGCGCTGATGCCCGATACCGGCTTCACCAACAGCTATGGCCTGACCGAAACCAGCTCTACCATCGCCCTGCTCGGCCCCGAGGAACACCGCGCCGCGCTGGCATCGGACGACCCAAAGGTTCGCGCCCGCCTGACGTCGCTGGGTATTCCGCTCCCGACGGTCGAGATCGAGATCCGCGGCGAGGATGGCAAGGTACTCGGCCCCAACGAGGCGGGTGAAATCTATGTGCGCGGCGAACAGGTCTCGGGCGAATACAAGGAGCGCAGCGCACTCGACGCCGAAGGCTGGTTCCCGACCCGCGATGCAGGCTTCATGGACGAGGAAGGCTATCTGTTCTTGTCCGGGCGGGCTGACGATGTGATCGTGCGAGGCGGCGAGAACATGTCGCCCGGCGAAATCGAGGACGTAGTGCTTACCCACCCCTGCGTCGGCGATGCTTGCGCCGTCGCCATACCTTCGGTCGAATGGGGCGAAGCGGTCGGCATGGCTATCGTGCCGCGCGAAGGTCAGCCGCCGCCGGGCGAGGATGAGATCAAGGAACTGGTCCGCTCGCGGCTGCGCAGTTCGCGCGTCCCGGAAAAAGTCGTCTATGTCGAAGAGCTGCCCTATAACGAAATGGGCAAGCTGCTGCGCCGCAAGGTAAAGGAAATCCTTGCCGATTGACTCCCTTGCCGCCGCTGAACGCGGGCCGCCGATCCCGCTTTGGCGCTGGGCCGATCGGCAATTGCGCGACCTGGCCGCACTGACCGGCTCGCGGCACATTGCCGCGCTCGATGGCCTGACGATCGTCGGCGAGCGCGGCTCGGCACGCGATTTCGAGATCAGGGGGCGCCGCTCGACTGGCGTCGGCGGCAGCCGCCTCAATCCCACCCGCGATGGCTCGTGGTTCGCGCTAACCATCATGCGCGAGGAAGACCGCGCCTATTTGCCTGCCCTGTTCGGCAAGCAGGGCATGGACAGCGCCAGCGAAGAGGAAATCGCCGACGAGATCGCCCGCCATGACAGCGCCGAACTGCTCGCAACTGGGCGCGCGCTCGGCCTGCCGGTTGCCTGCGCCGACGAAGTGCCAGTCGCGCCGCCCGTCGAAGTGCTGGCGCGCGGCAGCCGCCGCGACAGGCCGCCGGGCCATCGTCCACTAGTGGTCGACATGTCGGCGATCTGGGCAGGGCCGCTGGCGGGGCACCTTCTGTGGCTGGCCGGAGCCGACGTGATCAAGGTCGAGAGCCGCAAGCGGCCCGACATGATCCGCTCGAGCGATCCGCTGACCTTCGAGATCGTCAATCAGGGCAAGGACTGCATTGCCGTCGACCTCACCGCTCCTTCCGAGCGAGAACGCCTGGTCGCGCTAATTCGCCGCGCTGACATGGTGATCGAGGCTTCGCGCCCGCGCGCCTTGCGCCAGCTAGGCATCCAAGCCGAGGCCCTGGTGGCCGAGACGCCCGGCCTCGTCTGGCTGTCGATCACTGGCCACGGGGCAAGCGGCGAACCGGCCAACTGGGTCGGCGTAGGCAACGATTGCGCCGTTGCAGGAGGCACCGCGCGCGCTCTGGCCCAAGCGACCGGCGAGATCGGCTATGTCGGCGATGCACTGGCCGATCCGCTAACCGGGATAACCGCCGCGCTCGAAGGCTGGCGCGCCTATGCAGCGGGCGAGGCAGTGCGGCTCGGCTTTGCGATGAGTGCGATCACTGCCCGCGCCCTTGCCGAGGAGCGCGCCTTCGACAGCACGCTTCTCGATAACGAATTGCGCGCCTGGGGCGCGGCAAAAGGCAAGCTGTTTCCAAAAGTGCTGCGCCGGGCCATGCTGGCGCCGGTACGCGAGCTAGGCGCGGATACGGAAAAATGGCTGGGCCTCCCAAAAGTCTGCTGATCCGCGGTGCGGAGGTCTATGGCCATGGCCGCGCGGATATCCTGATCGAGGGTGAGCGGATTGCCCGGATTGGTCGTGACCTCGATGCAGGATTTACAGCGCGGGTTGTCGAGGCAAGCGGTCAGGTGCTTCTGCCGGGACTGCACGATCATCATATCCACCTTGCCGGGCTTGCGGCGCGTCGACAATCGGTGTGGTGCGGCCCACCCGAGGTCTGCAACGAAGGGCAGCTCGCCGATTGCCTGGTATCGGCCCCCGGCACGGGCTGGATTCGCGGCATCGGCTATCACGAAAGCGTGCTGGGCGGCTTGCCCGGTGCCGCTAAACTCGACCGCCTGATGCCGGACAGGCCACTGCGCCTGCAGCACCGCTCGGGCCGCATGTGGTTGTTCAATTCGGCGGCGCTGGAACTGTTGCTCGCCAGTGCCGAGCCGCCACCCGGGCTTGAGCGCGATGGCGGGCATTTCACCGGTCGCCTGTTCGACGCCGACGCCTGGCTGCGAGAGGCGCTAGGCAGCCAACCGCCCGATCTCGCTGACATCTCGCGGGAACTGGCGCGCCACGGCGTCACCGGGATCACCGACATGACCCCGCAGAATGACCCGGCAATGGCCGAGCATTTCGCCGCGCAGCGCCAATCAGCCGCGCTGCTCCAGTCGCTGACGCTGGCTGGAACCCTCAAACTGAGCGAGGCGGCAACGGCAGGCTGGACGCTTGGACCAGTCAAACTCCACCTGCACGAGGCCGACTTGCCCGATTTCGAACACGCAGTGAACCTGGCCCACGCCGCGCATGAGCAAGGCCGCCCGCTGGCAGTGCATTGCGTTACCGAGGTGGAGCTGGTCTTCACCCTCGCGGTTCTGGAGGAAGCCGGAGCCATTGCTGGCGACCGGATCGAGCACGCCTCGATTGCGTCGCCTGACCACATTGCCCGGATCGCCCAGATGGGGCTTGCGGTCTGCGTGCAGCCACATTTCGTTGCCGAGCGCGGCGATCGCTACCTGATCGATGTCGAGCCGCGCTTGCACGGCGATCTCTATCGGCTGGAAAGCTTGCATCGGGCGGGAATTGCGCTCGCTGGCGGCAGCGACGCGCCTTTCGGCCAGTCCGACCCTTGGGCGGCCATGCGCGCAGCAGTCTCTCGCCGGACCGCCGCAGGGGCCGCGCTTGGCCCCGACGAAGCGCTCACCCCGGAACAGGCATTGGCGCTGTGGCTGGCCGATCCGGTGGACCTGACACGCCAACGGTCGATTTGCGAAGGAGCGCGAGCGGACCTGTGCCTGCTCGACAGATCATGGACCCAGGCCCGCGAATGCCTCGCCAGCGAGCAGGTGCAATTGACGGTCACGTCAGGCCAGATCGTCCACGATCGCATCGACGAGCCCCCATTCCAGCGCCCGCCCCGCTGAAAGCCGCTTGCCCGACAGGATCAGCAAAGCCGCGCGCTGCCGCCCGATCCGCTTCGTCACCGAGACGCAGCCGCCAGCGCCTGGCAAGACCCCCATCGCCAGCTCAGGCAACTGGAACCAGGCCGTCGATGTTGCGACAAGCCGATGGGCGAAAGCGGCGATCTCGAGACCGGCCCCGACGCAGGCCCCCTGCACCCGTGCCTCGAATTTGTCGGCGATGCGCGCTGCCATGCGGGCTGGCAGGGTGACCATGCGGATCGCATGCGCCGTGGCCGGGTCGGTGGTGGTCCCGAACTCTTCGAGATCGGCTCCGAGGCTGAACGCCTTGCCCTGACCGCGCAGGACCACGCGCGCGACTGTCTCGTCGAGCGATGCCAGCTCGAACGCGTCATACAAGGCGTCGCGCATTGCCCGGTCGATGGCATTGCCGGTTTGCGCTCGTTGCAGCTCGATTTCGAGCCGATCCTCCCAGCGCGTTACGGCAACGAGCCCGGAGACGCCGGCGTGCTCGACTGCGTCCTGCTGGCTGGCCCGCCAGGCGAGATGCTCGGCGCTGCCCTGAAGCACGGCATAGGCGAAGGACTCGGCGGTCAGTGCCTGATCGGCCGTCAGCCCTGGCACAATCCGCAGCAGCTGGACAATTGTCGCGGCGGCTAACGGCTTGTCCGCAATCTGCGCAAGCAAGGTGGACAGCCCAAACCCCGGCTCGACAACCGCATCGACGTGGTGCGAACCCGGCGCTGCCGCCGATCCAAGGCCGATCACCGGACACGGCGGCAGGACGAGATCAGCCGGCCATGGTTCGCCCCGATCGAGGTCGATGACGGCGGCAGCCAGCTCCCATCGCGGCTCGCCGCGCCAGAACCGCCCGGGCGTCGCCATGACCTCGCTGTGCTGCATCGCTAGTGGCCACTCCTCAACCTCTGTCCCACGTCGATGGACCGATTCGCCTGGTTTGGCAAAGGTCGGTGATTCGCTGACTGCGAGGAGCCGGAATTGTCGCGATCTGTCGCGTCACGGTTACATTATGCTAACCCTGCTCAGGAAAAAACGACATTGCCTCATTTTAATTTGACAATCGCTCGGGCGATGGCAACATGGTGTCGAGAGAGATGGAGAGGCAGATGGCCGGATTACGCAATGCGTCCAACAAGGCGAAGATCGCCCGCCGGGTAGTCGAGGTGCTCGAATACTTCGACGAGGACCATCCCGAAGCGACAGTGATGGACATTGTGCGACGCTACGACCGCCCGCAGTCGAGCACTTCGGAACTGCTATCCAGCCTTGTCGAGCTCGGCCTGCTGCACAAGGATCCCTACGCCCGCTCCTATCGCCCGACCGCGCGCGCTGCCCTGCTCGGCGCGACGTCGCAGCATGGCGCAGTGCGCGATGGCCGCCTTGTTCAGTTTCTTGACCGGCTGGTCGCGCAGACCGGCTTACCCGTCCTGCTGATGACCAAGACCGGGCTTGAGGTGCAGATCGTCAATGCCCGCCAGGGCGCCAGCCCGCGTCTGCGCCGCACTGCTGCGTTTCGTGGCGGCATGCGAGAGGCGCTGGCTCGGAACGTTGCCGGTTGGCTGCTCCTGTCGACAGTCGAGCAAGCCCGGCGCGAACCAATGCTGCGCCGCCTCAACGCCGAAGCTGCCGAGAGCGACAAATTCAACCCCACCGAACTTGCGAGACAGATTGGCGAGATTGGTGCGGCAGGGATTGTCTGCGGTCCGGCTGGCTTCCGCACCGGCGAAAGCATGGTCGCGATGCTGCTGCCTTGCCGCAGCGGCGAAGACGTGCTCGTCGCCGCTATCGTGATGGACAAGCCGGGCCAGAGCGAAGCGCTCACCCAATACCTGGCCGATGCGGTGGAGAAGTGGCTCGCCGATCCCGAGATCTCCGATGTGGGACCCTTCGCCAGCGCTGCCTAGTTCGCTATGGT
>JBIPOX010000103.1:0-5478 GCA_044378785.1 Novosphingobium sp. | reverse complement strand
TTCTCGTCGGGGCGGGAGCCGCCCTGCTTGCCAGCACTTCGCTTGCCGGACGCGCCTTCGCGCAGACCGGCGGCGACAAGGGCTTTGCCGCCCTGTGCGACCGGATCCTGGGCGGTGACATCCTGCTCGATCCGATGGGTGCCACCTTCCTTGGGCTCGACACCGGCGATCGCGCAGCGCTGCGCGCCAAGCTCGGCGCGGGCGGCAAGGCGGGCGACCTTGCCGGAAGTCGCCATGCCCGCACCATGCTGCAAGCCGCGCGCGCCTTTGATTCCGCCAGCCTGAGCGAAGCCTGGCAAGTGCGCCGTGACGTGGTCGTCGACATGCTCGAACAGCGGCTGCTTGCAGATCCTTTCGACATTCCCTCGGTCGGCAATCCCTATCGCCTGAGCCAGCAGGACGGTGCCTATGCCTCGATCCCCGATTCGCTCGATTCGGGTCATCCGGTCGAGAATGCCGAAGACGCCGAGGCCTATCTCGCGCGGCTCGCCGCGTTTTCGGGGCTGATCTTCGAGGAATCGGAGGCGCAGGCCGAAGAAGCCTCGCGCGGTTATCTTGCCCCCGGCTGGTCGCTCGACCTGGTCGGCAAGCAGATCGAGGCGCAACTCGCTTCCGCGCCAGCCGAGAACGGCATGACCCAGTCGCTCTCCCGGCGCGCAAAGGAAAAGGGCATCGACGGCGACTGGTCGGGCCGCGCCGCAAAAATCCTCGAGACCGAGGTCTATCCGGCATTGCGCGCGCAGCAGGACATGGTTGGCAAGCTCAAGGGTTCGGCGCGGACGGGCGACGGGCTGTGGCGGCTGCCGCGCGGTGACGAGATCTATGCCCGCGCGCTGCGCTATTTCACTACCACCGACCTTTCCGCCGAGCAGATCCATGCAACCGGGATCGAGCAGGTGGCAGAGCTTACCGGCAGGCTCGATGCGATCCTGAAAAGAGCTGGCCTCACCAGGGGCAGCGTTGGCGAACGGCTGACTGCGCTCAACAAGCGGCCCGACCAGGTTTTTCCGAATACCGACAAGGGGCGGGCCGCCTTGCTGGCCTCGATCAAGGCAAACCTTGCCGCAGTCCAGAAAACGCTGCCCAAGGCCTTCGCTACTGTCCCCGATGCGCCGCTCGAGGTGCGCCGGGTGCCGGTGGAGATCCAGGATGGTTCGTCGAACGGCTATTACTATCCCGCGTCGCTCGATGGCTCGCGACCGGCGATTTACTGGATCAATCTCAAGGATACCGGCGACTGGCCGAAGTACTCGCTGCCCTCGCTGACCTATCACGAGGGGCCTCCGGGCCACCACCTGCACATCTCGCTGCTCAACCAGGACAAGGACCTGCCCGACCTGCTCAAGAACTATTTCCTCTCGGCCTATGGCGAGGGCTGGGCGCTCTATGCCGAGATCGTCGCCGAATCGCTGGGCGGCTACAAGGGCATCGAGATGGCCGGATCGCTGCAATCCTGGCTGTTCCGCGCCGCGCGGCTGGTGGTCGACACCGGCCTTCACGCCAAGCGCTGGACCCGAGAGCAGGCGACCGACTACTTCGCCTCGACCGTCGGCTTCACCCGGGCCCGGTCGCAACGCGAGATCGAACGCTACTGCGTCCTGCCCGGGCAGGCCTGCAGCTACAAGATTGGCCAGAACGAATGGGTGCGGCTGCGCAAGCTGGCCGAGACCGAGCTTGGCAGCCGCTTCGACGAGCGCCAGTTCCACGAGATCCTGAAAGAGGGTGTGATGCCGCTCGACATGCTCGATAAGCGGGTGCGGGCCTGGATTGCGCGCCAGAACGGCTGAGAACCGCGTCAGCCCTCGACCTGTTCGGCCAGTTCCAGCCAGCGCTCTTCGGCAGCGTCCTTTTCTGCGCGCGCCGCTTCGAGTGCCTTGGTCAGCGCAGCGAAGCGCGCCGGATCGCGGGTGTAGAGATCGGCGTCGGCCAGCGCCGCCTCGTCGCGAGCAATCGCCAGGTCGAGCTCCTCGATCCGCGCAGGCAGCAGATCGTAATCGCGCTGGTCCCTGTAGGAGAGCTTGGTCGATTTCGGTTTCGGAAATTCCACCGGAGCCGGCGTGTCCCGACCGCGCTCACCGCGAGCGCTGCCTGAGGTGCGCTGCCTGCGCTTGGCTTCCCAATCGGCATAGCCGCCGGCGATGATGTCGATATGGCCCGTGCCGTCGAGGCCGAGCGTAATCGTCACCGTGCGATCGAGAAAGTCGCGATCGTGGCTGACGATCAGCACGGTGCCTTCGTAATCGGCGATCACTTCCTGCAACAGGTCGAGCGTTTCCAGATCGAGGTCGTTAGTCGGCTCATCGAGCACCAGCAGGTTCGATTGCCGGGCGAACTCGCGCGCCAGCAGCAGGCGCGACCGCTCGCCGCCCGAAAGCGTGCCGACCTTGGCGTCGACCAGGCCGGGATCGAACAGGAACTCCTTGAGATAGCCCTGGACGTGCTTGCGCACCCCGCGCACGTCGATCCAGTCGCCGCCCTCAGCCAGAACGTCGCGCAGGCGCTTTTCGGGCGAGAGCAGGCTGCGCTGCTGATCGATCACGGTGCCTTTCAGCGATTTGGCCTGGGTCACTTCGCCGCTGTCGGGCGGTATTTCGCCAGTGAGCAGCTTGAGCAGCGTCGTCTTGCCCGAACCGTTCGCGCCGACCAGGCCGATGCGGTCGCCGCGCTGGATACGCAGCGAAAAGTCGCGAATTATGGTTCTGGAATTGAGATTTTTGCCCGTTTGCCCTGAGCTTGTCGAAGGGCTGTTTTTTGCTTCGGAAGAACAGGACAGTGCTTCGACAGGCTCAGCACGAGCGGGATTTGGGAAGCTCTTGCTTACTTTCTCCGCGACGATAACCGACTTGGTCTTGCTGTCGTCGGCGACGATCTGGAGCTTGGCGGTTCCGGCAGGGGCGAGCATGGCGGCGCGCTGGGCGCGGGCTTCCCAGAGCTTTTCGAGGCGGCCCTGATTGCGCTTCCTGCGTGCAGTGACGCCGCGCTCGAGCCAGCGCGCTTCAGCCTTCAACTTGGCGTCGAGTTTTTCGGTGGATCGCGCCTCTTCGGCATAGACTTGCTCTTCCCAGGCCTCGTAGCCGCCAAAACCGACATCCTTGCGGCGCAGCTGGCTGCGATCGAGCCACAAAGTCGCGCTGGTCAGGCGGGTGAGAAAGGTGCGGTCATGGCTGATGGCCACGAATGCGCCCTTGTAGCGCGACAGCCAGCTTTCCAGCCAATCGATCGCGGCCAGATCGAGATGGTTGGTCGGCTCGTCGAGCAGCAGCAGGTCGGGCTCCGCGGCGAGGGCCCGGCACAGTGCGGCCCGGCGTCGTTCGCCGCCGCTGGCGCTGCTTGCCTCGCGCGACAGGTCGATGCCAAGCTGGCCGGCAATCGCTTCGACTTCGTGGCGGGGCGGGGCGTCCTCGCCTGAAAGCGCGAAATCGAGCAGGGTGGCAAAACCGGTGAAGAACGGGTCTTGTTCGAGCAGGACCACGTGGGTGCCCGGCTGGACCGAGCGCAGCCCCTTGTCGGCTTCGATCTGGTCGGCGATCAGCCGGAGCAACGTGGTCTTGCCTGCCCCATTGCGGCCGATCAGCGCCAGCCGGTCGCGCGGACCGATATGCAGATCAAGGTCGCGGAACAGCCAACCGGCTCCCTGAATGAGGCCCAGGCCTTCCCAGCTCAGGATTGGTGCGATTGCCATGGCGCGCGCCTTACGGGCAGGTGACACGGCTTGACAAGCTTGGTTCAGCTTGATGCTGCCAAAGGGCCAGCGCGGCCCGAGCAGGGACGCAGGCCAAAGGAACTACGCCCCATGTCACAGACTGTCCGTCATGCCGCGCTGGTCGCGCTCGGTGCTGCCTCGCTTGCCGCTACGCCAGCGCAAGCTGCCGAAATCCAGATCGCGGTGACCAACCCGGTGGTTGAACTGACGATTACCGAGGTTGTCCAGTCGCCGCCCGATACCGCCAATGTCGGCGCGGGCGTGCAGGTGCGCGCGCCAACCGCCAGCGGCGCGCTCAAGATGAATGCCGAGCAGATGGACAAGGTGATCGCGCGGCTGCGTTCGCTGGGCATCGCGGGCGAGGACATCCAGACCGCCAATTTCAGCCTCAATGCGCAGTATCAGTACAGCAATGACGGTCAGCCGCCGAAGTTCCTCGGTTACGAGGCAAGCAATTCGGTCAATGTCGTTTTGCGCAAGCTCGACAAGGTGGGCGAGACCCTGGATGCGCTGGTCCAGGCAGGTGCCAACAACCTGTACGGCCCCAACTTCTCACTGGAGAAGGACCAGCCTGCAAAGGCTGCCGCGCGCAAGGCCGCTTTCGCCAGGGCCCAGGCGCAAGCGAGCGAATATGCACGCATGGCCGGATATACCGGCACTCGCCTGCTCGAAGTATCCGAGACGTTTCAGCAAATGGGTCCGATGCCGGTAAACGCGCAGGCAATCGTCGTCACTGAGAGCTCGGCATCCGAGGCCAAGACCCAGATCGAGCCCGGTCGCGTTGGCACCGGGGTTACGCTTACGGTGAAATACGAGATGACCCGCTGATCCGGGCTTGCCAAGCATTCACAACATGTTCAAGTCCAACCGAGTAACCATGGCGACATCATGAAGGCCCTGAAATTCACCGTTCTGCTCGCGCTGCTGGTCCCTTCGGCCGCGCCCGTGCTTGCCGATCCCGCGATCGAGCAGGGGCAGGTGCGCAAGCAGCGCGAGGCCGGTTCGGTTCGTTCGCTGCGCCAGATCGAACAGAACATTCTGCCCCAGATGCAAGGCACGCAATACCTCGGCCCGGAATACGATCCGGTCGCGATGGCCTACCGGCTCAAGTTCATCCGTGACGGCAAAGTCCATTTTGTCGACGTCGATGCCCGCACGGGCAGGATTCGCGGGCAATCGCATTGAACGTTGCCATGCCCCGCTTGCTTGACGGCAAGCCGGTTTCGGCCCATTTCGGACGTGTTCCATACAGGAGACACGGAAATTGCGCATCCTGATCGTCGAGGATGAACCTACACTCGGCAACCAGCTAAAAAACACGCTGGAGCAGAACGGCTATGCGATCGACTTGTCGCGCGATGGCGAGGACGGTCACTTTCTCGGTTCGACCGAGGAATATGACGCTGTCATCCTCGACCTCGGCCTGCCCGAGATCGATGGCCTTTCAGTGCTGAACATGTGGCGGCGCGAGGGGCGGCAGTTCCCGGTGCTGGTGCTGACGGCGCGTGACAGCTGGTCGGACAAGGTGGCCGGGCTCGATGCCGGCGCTGACGACTATCTCGCCAAGCCGTTCCAGACCGAGGAGCTGATCGCCCGGCTGCGCGCGCTGATCCGCCGCGCTTCGGGTAACACCTCCTCGGAGCTGACTGCAGGCGATGTTCGGCTGGACACCCGTTCCGGGCGAGTCACCCTGTCAGGAGAGCCGGTCAAGCTGACCGCGCAGGAATACAAGCTGCTGTCCTACCTCCTGCACCACAAGGGCAAGGTGATCAGCC
>JBIPOX010000102.1:0-5493 GCA_044378785.1 Novosphingobium sp. | reverse complement strand
GCTCGATGGTGACCCCGGCGGCGTTAGAATAGATCGCTGCGTCGCGGTGCGCTTTCCACACGTCCTCGTAACGGGACAGGATATAGAAATCCATTTCCTTGTGGTGATAGACCGGCGCGTTCTCGCGCATCCATTCGTAAAACGGGTAGGGATCAATCGCATATTCAAGCGAATAGGGGTCGAACGCGAAGCTGTCCGGCCCACTTGCGATCGCGCTATCCGTTGTCGCCACGACGGTTCCTCTTTCGTTTACAGACACAACGCTGTTGCGGGGCGTGCCAGACATTGCAAGCTGGAATCCGCACGAGCAATGCCACACTGGACAGTAAGCGCCAGGACAGGATCGCGCCGGGCCTGCCTGTTCAGAATGTAATGACGCTGCGTGCAATCTTGCCTTGCGCCATCTGCGCATAGCCCTCGTTGATCCGTTCCAGCGGTATCCGCTGCGAGACCAGTTCGTCGAGCAGCAAGTTGCCGTTGAGATAATGCGCGGCGAGCTTCGGCAGGAAGGTCTGGAACGGGGTCGATCCCATCAGCGTGCCGATCACTCGCTTCTCGGTCATGATCAAGGCGGTGATCGGCACCGCCAGCTGCGCATCGGCGCGCGCGACCCCGACCAGCACGAGCGTGCCGCCAGTGCGCACCATCGCCAGAGCGTCCTGCGCGGTGGCACTGCCGCCGACCACTTCAAAAGCGTAACTGACGCCGCCGCGCGTCATTTCGAGCACCGTGCCAACCGCATCGGGACCGGCAAGCACCGTATCGGTCGCGCCAAACCTGCGCGCCATGGCGAGCTTTTCCTCGCTGGTGTCAACCCCGACAATCCGCACCGCTCCGGCAATCCGCGCGCCCTGGATTACGTTGAGGCCAACCCCGCCGCAGCCGACCACAGCGACGCTGCTGCCAGGCTCGACCTTGGCTGCATTGAGCGCCGCGCCGGTGCCGGTCAGCACCCCGCAGCCCATCAGCGCGGCGCTGGCCGGGGGCATGCCTTCGGGCATTTTCACCGCCGAACGTTGATGCACCACCATTTCCTCGGCATAACCGCCAAGATTGCCGAGCTGATAGATCGCCTCAGCACCCCTGGTAATGCGCGATCCCGCCGCGCGGTCGGTGGGTTTGCCGGGCTTGTCCTCGCAGCGGTGACTGTGCCCGTCCTGGCATTCATGGCACTGGCCGCAATAGGCCGAAAAGCAGGTGATCACCATGTCGCCGGGCGCAAAGTCGACGACATCCTCGCCCACCGCCTCAATCACGCCTGCTGCCTCGTGGCCGAGCACCGCCGGCATGATTGTGGGCAAGTCGCCGACGATCATGTGATAGTCGGAATGGCACATGCCGCTGGCGAGCACACGGATGCGCAGTTCCTGCCCGCGCGGCCCATCAAGCTCGACATCCTCAATTTCCAGGCGCCCCAACTGGCGCAGCACTGCCGCTTTCACCTTGCCGCTCTCCCCATGTGCGGGCCTGGTCGGCCCTCGCCGTCATTCCTTGCCGGAAAACGAAAGCGGCGCAAGCGGCTCTGCAGGGGCATAGCCCAGCAACTCCATCAGCTTTTCGGCGGATGACACATAGTCCGGGAACGGCGTAAAGCCCCCCGCATCCTTGCCGCTTGCCAAGGCCTCGCCAACCAGTTCCGGGCTCAGGTCGCGCTCGATGAAGCCCTGCGTCTCACCGATCAGGATGCGCGCCACGCGCCCGCCCGCGACCGCGAGGCTCTCGCCGCTCAAGGTGCATTGCTCGTGTGCCAGCCAGGCGACCAGCGCACTGACCAGTTCGGGCCGCATTGCCGAGAAGAACCAGGTCTTGAATTCGGATGCGTCCATGGTGTCGGCCAGGCGGCTGACCGCACTCGGCCCGATCAGGTTGACCTTGATGCCGCACTCTCGTCCGGCCTCGGCGAGGCTGCGGGCAAGGCCCAGGTAGGACGCCTTGACCGCTGCGTAGTAGACTGCGTCGGGCATGCCATACATTGCAGTCGAGCCGACGAAGACGATGCGACCGTAACCTTGCGCGGCCATGGCAGGCCAGGCTTCGCTCACCATCAGGGCAGCGGCGCGGGTATTGATCGCATAGAGATCGTCGAGGTCCTCGATCCGGCTTTGCGCGAAGGGTGTGCTGCGCGAGAAGCCGGCGTTGTGAACGAGGATATCGATCCGGCCATGTTCGGCCAGGGCATGGCGCACCGCCCCGCGCGCGCCTTCGCTGGTGGCAAGATCGCCGACCCAGGCGCTGGCCGTGCCGCCCGCTGCCCGGATGGCTGCTACTGCCTCGGCAGCGACGCCGGGCTCGCTTCCGCTGCCCTCGATGTCGGTCCCGAGGTCGGCAATCACTACGCTCGCGCCGCGCGCCGCCAGCAGGTCGGTATGAACCCGGCCCATGCCCCGTCCGCCGCCAGTCATCAGCGCGACCCTGCCATCGAAGCGCAGCTGGGCTGGAATGCCGGTCATTGCAGGGCCTCCTGTCTATCCGGGACCGAGAAATGCGCGCCGTCGAGGGCAGCCGAAACCATGATCTGACAGGCCAGCCGGGAGTCCGGCCTGGCCAGTACCAGTTCGTCGAGCATGGCCTGTTCCCAGTCGCCTGGCCTGCCAGTCGCAGCCAGCCACGCCTCGCCGACATGGACATGGCAGGTTCCGCACACCGTCGCGCCATAGCATTGCGCCTCGATTCCGCTGACAGCGTGCTCGATTGCCATTTCCATCAGGCTGACGCCTGGCCTGCTGACGATCGAGCGCGGCGCACCGAGGCTGTCGATAATGGTGACGCAGACGCGTTCAATGGCGCTCATTGGCAAGCCCCGCCGCAATCCAGCCATCGACGCCTGCATGCAGATGCCGGATCAGGCGCTCCTGATAGCGGGCGAACTGCATTGCCTTGTAGCCATGCGAATGCAGGCCTCGCTGCACTCGCTCGAGGTTGGCAACATCCTCGTCTAGGATCGCGGCCAGGCCGCCGATGCCAGGCGCCTCGCTCCACGTCGAGCCGCGCGGCAGCACAGTCATCGGCGCATCCGCAGGTGTCTGCCCGACCGGATCGGGCGCGGTGACCATCACTTCGAACAGGCACGAGTCTGGGTCGAAACCGTTGGGCCTGACGCGATAGACGAGATTGGTGCCAAACCCGCCCCACGGCGCGAAGTTGGGAAAGACAAAGTATTCGAGCGTATCGAGCATTTCGGCATCGCTGAAGTGGCTGAAATCGTGCCCGGTGCGGCGGCCATACTGTTCGCGCTGGTAGGCGGCGAGCACGCCGCGTGCCTGGCCACCTTCGGGCACTTGCGGCACATCGCCGCTTCCTGCGGCAAGGCCCATACCGATCCAGTCATCGACCAACGCCTGTTCCGAGACACCTTTGGGTGCATGGAATTTGACAAGGTGCATGCGTCCATGCGGGCCAAACTGGTCGTAGCGGGTGGCGATGTCTGTCGCGAACTTGCCGCCTCTGGGGTGGGTGACCGGCACGTGATAGACCTCGAGGAAGGCCTCAAGCGCGGCTTTCCAGTTGCAGCCGATCTCCATGCCGGCATGGCCGACGAAGTGCCGCTCGGCTTGCGGCCAGAGCGCGAAATGGCGCGGCAGCACGTCGCCCAGAAAGTCGGACAAGGGCGCGGTATCGGGATCGAGATTGACGAAGACCCAGCCGTCCCAGGTTTCGGCGCGCACTGGCGCCAGGGTCGCGCTTGCGATATCGAGTTCCGGAAAATCCCAGGCGCGCGGCACAGTCTTGACCTTGCCGTGCCGGTCATAGCACCAGCCATGGAACGGGCACTGGAACTGGCCGCGCTCGCCGAGCGAGCCTGCCCCCTCGACAAGCCGGATGCCGCGATGCAGGCAGACATTGTGGAACGCGGATATCTCGCCGGGCGCAGTGCGAACGATCACGATCGATTGGTCGAGAATTTCATAGGTCGCATAGTCACCGACCCGGGGCAGGGCGCGTTCACGGCAGGCCATTTGCCACACCCGTTCCCACAGGTGCCGCGCCTCGAGCCGGGCATACTCCGCGTCGATCATGCACTGCTTGTCGACCGGCGCGCTGCCAAGCTGATCGTCGCCCGCCTCGAAATACTCGCGCGGCGGCGGGGCAGTGTCGGCACGCAGGATCGCGTGAACATCGGCCATGCCGCCATGCTCGCCTGCCGGGCGCGCCATCACACATCCCATTCCAGCGGCAGGCTGAAAATGCCTGCGGTCACTCCAGGCGAGACCCTCACGCGCGCGCCCTCGGCGATCCGGAAACGCGGGATCGCGGTGAGCCATTCCTCAAGTGCGATGCGCAACTCGGTCTTGCCCAGGAACGACCCCGGGCAGCGATGGACGCCGTGCCCGAACGAGGAATAGCCGCCGGTCTGCCGGTCGATGTCGAAGCGCAGGGGATCGGCATATTCGCGCGGATCGAGCGCATGGAGGATCTGCGGCGTCGTCACCAGGTCGCCGGCCTTGATCGTCACTGCGTCGATGACGGTGTCGCGCGCGGTCACGCGAGTGTTGGTGCCGACCGGAAAGCGGCGGCACACTTCCTCGACAGCATCGCGGATACGATCGGGCTGCGCGACCAGCAGGGCCTGAAGGTCGGGATCGCGGGCGAGGTGGTCCCAGGCAAACGACATCAGTGCCGCGACCGTGTCGAGACCGCCCAGCACCAGCGTGGTCGCCATGTTGGCCGCGTCGGCTTCGCTGATCTGCTCGCCATCGATCCGTGCTGTCGCAATTGCGCTGATAACGTCGTCGCCGGGATTAGCCTGGCGCTCGCGCAACAGCGGCAGCAGGTAATCGGCGAAACGCTGCATCACTTCGACCTGATCGGCGGAGCCATCGGGTCGCAGCACGGCCTCCATCCAGCTGTAGAGCGTCGCGAAATCGCTCGCTGGCAAGTTGGCCAGCTTGAGAAACACGCCGGTCGGCAGTTGCGAGGCGAAATCGATCATGAAATCGCTGCGGCCGCGCGGCGCGATTTGCGCGATCAGCGAGCGGCTCATCTCGCGGATGCCGGCCTCGAGGTCGCGCACCGCTGCCGGGGTCAGCGCCTGCTGGATGATCATCCGGAACGGGCGGTGACGCGGCGGGTCGGCGGCGGTGGGCAAGAGGTTCGACAGACCGCGTTCGCGCGGCACCATCAGCACATTCGAGGAAAAGCTCTCGTGGTCCTCCAGGATCGCCCTGATCGAGCTGCCGCGTGTCGCGATCCAGTGACCGCCGTTGCCCGTGGTCCACAGCAGCGCTTCGTCGCGAGCGTGCAGTTTCGACCATGCCTGAGCCGGATCATCTAGCTCGGGAGCCGGGTTGTAGACATCGAGATCGATCACCCTTTCGGGCGGCACATGACCGGGCAGGGTGCTCTGGCCTTGCATCGTCTCCTCGCTCCCCGAAGTTTCTGTAGCCCTTCATGGCGTGCTCGCGTTGACTCCGCAATCGGGCAAACTAGTCTGACCCAATGAGCATCGCCAATCAGCTTCTCGCCAGCTTCGAGCGCATCGCCGCCAGCGACGGT
>JBIPOX010000101.1:0-5500 GCA_044378785.1 Novosphingobium sp. | reverse complement strand
AGCCGAGCGCAGTCAACGTCTCGCAGTTCACAACCGACGGGATTCCCAGCTCGACCGTGCGCCAGCGGATGACCCTGCGCAGCACCGACATCAAGAAAGCGCAGGACGCGGTGAAGCGCCAGTTCGACCTGGTGCGCCGGGGCGTCGTGCTCGAGGAAGGCTCGGGCATGGCCTATACCTTCACCAAGCTCAACGACGTCAAGCCGCCGATGGTTGCCGAAGCAACCAAGGATGCCCGTGCCGCAGCCGAGCAATTCGCCAAGGACTCGGGCACCAGCGTCGGCTCGATCAAAAGCGCCACCCAGGGCTACTTCTCGGTCGAGGCGCGTGACGGGGATTCGGGCGGCGGCTGGGGGGCGACCGACACGCCCTTCAAGAAGGTACGGGTCGTTACCACAATCGATTTCTATCTGAGATAACGCCGCCAGCGGCGCAACGAAAAGGCCCGCCCGGCAGAGCCGGACGGGCCTTTCGCTGTTCAACTTGTCAACCGGATCAGAACTTCGCGGTCAGCGAGGCGACAATCGCATCGTCGGTCACGCCATCAACCGAGCCACCCTCGACACCGATGTAGCTGACGCCCACCGTGATCTTTTCGTGCAGGGCAAGCGAAGCGCCCACCGACCAGTCGATGGCCTTGCCATCATCGGTGAAGGTCAGGAAACCGTCGGTGTAGCCCAGGTGCGCAGAAAGCGAGACTGGCGTTCCCGGAATGCCGAAGCCAATATCGCCCGACAGATAGAGATTGTCGCCGCCGCCAAGCGCATCCTGATCGGGCGCATAGTAGACGCCCAGCTTGGTGCCGACCGGGCCGAGATTGAACCCGAGCACGCCCTTGAACTCGACATAGTCGAGATCTTCGCCGGAATCGCCGTTCGGATAGGCGTAATAGATCACGCCAACGTCGGCAGTGACGCCGCCAGCGATCTCGCCAGCCCAGCCGCCGTAAAGGTCAAGCTCGACGCTGCCATAGGCACCGCCGTCGATCGAGGAGCCCCAGGTGCCGACGTAGATGCCGCTCGAGTGGCCAGCGTCAATGCCGCCCTGGATAGCGATGTCGCCGCCCGACAGGCCGACGCCGCGGAAGCGGTATTCGCTGAAGATCGAGGCATTGCCCGTAATCGTGATGTCGCTCTCACTCTCGGCTTCCTGCGCAAGAGCGGGCGTTGCAATCATCGCCGAACCGGCGATGAGCGTAGCGGCAACGAGACCGCGAATGGACGTTAGCATGATGAAATCCCTCAAGGTTTTGTGTGGTTTTACGCCCCACCTGCTAGCCGCTCGGTGCCTCTATGATCGGGTTCCGTATCCGGCTCTGCTAATTATGCAGCACAGATTCGTTGCATTGCACAAGAACGAATTGGCGTTTTTCCTGAACCTTATCGAACAGTGTGGATTTTTTGCAACGGTTAGAACGCGCGTGCAGCATGGGAAAGATCGGGCTTGCTGCGCAATCCTGCGCCACCTAATCAGTCGGTAACCATGGCCGGCCTGATCCGAAAACTCTTTGGCGGCGGCGCTGCGCCGCGCCTGCCGGCTCTCCCGGACGGCGAGCGCGTCTATGCAATCGGCGATATCCATGGCCGGCTCGACCTGCTCGAGGCGCTGGCCGAAGCAATCGAACGCGACGATGCGGCAAGCCCGGCCCGGGAAACCACGGTGATCCTGCTCGGCGATCTGGTCGATCGCGGCCCCGACAGCGCCGGGGTCGTGCGCTTTGCCAGGCAATGGGCGCAGCGCCGCGACCTGCGCTTCATCTCGGGCAACCACGAAGAGATGTTTCTCCATGCCTTTCTCGAGAGGAACGCACTCAAGGGCCTGCTGCGCTTCGGCGGGATCGAGACCCTGCGATCCTACGGGCTCGAGCCCGAAGACCTGCTCGACATGGAATTCGAAGACGCCCGCCAGGCGCTCGATCGTGCTGTCCCCAAGGAGGATCGACAGTTCCTGCGCGGTTTCGAACTGATGATCCGTAAGGGCGACTACCTGTTCGTCCATGCTGGCATCCATCCCAGAGTGCCGCTCGACCAGCAGAACAGCCACGACTGCCGCTGGATCCGCGAGCCGTTCCTTCGCCACACCGGCGATCACGGCTGCTTCGTGGTGCATGGCCATACGATCACGGCCCAGGCGGACCTGCGTGCCAACCGCATCGGCATCGATACAGGGGCCTACGATTCCGGGGTGCTGAGCGCGCTTCGGCTCGAAGGCAGCGACCGTCGCCTGATCCAGACCGAGCAGCGCGACGCCGCCATCAGTGTCCACGAGCGAGGCGCCAATTGCATCGCGGATCTTCATGACATCGTGCCGGGGAGCCTGTAAGCCGGGTTCTGTGCCCCGACAGGTATCCGCCAGGGCGGACCTTCGCCGGGGCGGCGACCATTCCTCTCGGCGATGCATTGCTGCACCGCTCCAGCGACCAACCCGGGCGACTCGGCGCGAAACCCGCCTGCCCCGGCATATCGCCAGAGCGCGCCGCCCCTATTCGGTCTTGCTCCGGGCGGGGTTTGCCATGCCGCCCCCGTTGCCGGGGGCGCGGTGCGCTCTTGCCGCACCCTTTCACCCTTGCCTGTGCCTGGCGCGAACGCCAGGCCATCGGCGGTTTGCTTTCTGTGGCACTTTCCCTGAAGCCTTGGCGCAAGCGCCGCAGCCCCGGCGGGCGTTACCCGCCGCCCTTGTTTCGTGGAGCCCGGACTTTCCTCGGACTTCTAGGCGAAGTACGCGGCCGCCCGGCTCCCCGGCACGGCTCTATCTAGCATGACCGGTGTCGCGGTCCAACAAAAGCTCGAACAGCAGCGCCCCGCACTGGCCGTCAGGCACGCCGTCGATGCGGTGCGGACGCCAGCGCCGCTGAAAGGCGCGCACTGCCGCTTCCTGATCGGTGATGTCGTAGCCATAGCGCTCGAGCGCGAGGTAGAAGGCACCGGGATTGTCATAAAACAGCGCCATGCGCGGCTTGGGCACTGCCATGGCCAGCCGCAGTTGCGCGAGGCACGTCGTAGCGATCGACGATGTCGGCCAGCAGCGGCATCAGCGCGATCATCTGGTCGTCGCTGAATGGCCGATAACCCCATTCGTGGCCTGGATTGACCAGCTCGATCCCGACACTCGCCGAATTGATATCGGTCACCCCGCGCCAGCAGGACTTGCCCGCGTGCCAGGCGCGCCGTTCCTCTGGCACCAGGCTGGTAACGGTGCCGTCCTCGTCGATCATGTAGTGGGCAGAGACCTTCGCTTCGGGATCGCACATCCGCTCGATCGCTTCGGCGGCGGTTTGCATGCCGGTGTAATGGAGCACCACCATCGAGACCGGCAGCGCGCGCTCGTCATGATTGGGCGAGGCCACCGTGCGATGGACCAGCCACGGGGTCATGCCAGGGGTATCTCCGCACCCAGCACCAGCGAGCCCTGGTCGGCGAAGTGGCGCAAGGTGCCGCCCAGCGAGGCCGCCAGTTCGCGCACCATTGCGGCCGGCGCGGTCCGGCTGGACAGCTCGCTCGCAGGCAGGCTGCCGTCGATGGCCCGGCCAATGTCGGCATCGAAAGCGATCCGGGCACCGGTGGCGCGCACGACCAGTTCGCTCGATGCCTCGCGCAGTTCGGCGGCAATTTCGAGGGTTCCACCGCGCACGAGTGCATCGATCGCCATCAGCGCAAAGTTGAGCATGACCTTCACAGTGGCCTTGGGCAGGCTGTCGCCCGAAAGCTGCCAGCGCACTTCGATCCGGCCATTGTTGGCGGCCAGTGCATCGACCACCGCGCGCGCATCGTCGAGCGGCACGAGATCGCCAAAACCCCCCGCCGCGCCAAAGGCGAGCCGGAAAAAGCGCAGCTTGTCCGCCGAAATCCGCGCGCTCTGTTCAAGCAGCTCGAAACAGCGCTGGCGCATTTCGGGATCCTGCTCCTCGGCGAGGAGCTCGAGCCCGTTGGTCAGCGCGCCAACCGGACTGAGCAGGTCGTGGCACAGCCGGGAGCATAGCAGGCTGGCAAGATCGAGCGGGGTCGTGCTGGTCATTGCGGGCAGTTCTTCCAGGTTGTTCAGAGGCTCTAGCGCCAGCCTCGGCAGATTGCCATGGGTCAGGTGCAATCGGTCAGGTAGTATGATGGTCGACCGGCTCGAACCCCTGTTTGCCATCGCGCCAGAACCCGACCTCGCCGCCCGCGACAATCGCCCAGATGCGCGCGTCGCTGCTGGCGTGCTCGCAATCGGTGGCTGAGGGGACCGGGTGGCCCTCGGGGTGCGAATGGTAGTAGCCAACGATTTGCGGGCCACCGGCGCGCGCTGCCTTGTGCGCGGCAAGCAGCGCCAGCGGATCGATCTCGAAGCGGCGCATGCGGTCCTGCGCCACATTGACGGCGGGTTGCACGGTCTCGATCCGCCCTTCGCGCCCGAGCAGCAATCCGCAGCACTCCTCCGGCGCGGCGCGGCGCGCTTCTTCGATGAGTGTTGCAATCACGTCACTTGCCACTTCAATGGTCATCCCCACATGCTAGTCATGTCCGGGGAGGAAAGCATCATCGAAGGCGCGGTCGGCCTGGCAGGCCAGCGGCTCGACAAGGCGCTGGCCGAAGCGAGCGGCCTGTCGCGCCAGCACGTCCAGGCGCTGATGGCTCAGGGCCGCGTTACCCTCGACGGCAAGAGCGCGCTTGTGCCCTCGCTTAAGCTGGCAGGCGGCGAGGCGTTCCGCATCGCTGTGCCCGAGGCTGCTCCCGCTCAGGCTGCCGCTCAGGACATCCCGCTAGTCATTGTCCATGAGGATCAATATCTTATCGTCGTCGATAAACCGGCCGGCCTCGTCGTACATCCTGCCGCCGGCAATTACGACGGCACCCTGGTCAACGCGCTGCTCCATCACTGCGCCGAAAAGGGTGGCGGTCAGCTTTCCGGGATCGGCGGAGTTGCCCGGCCTGGCATTGTCCACCGCATCGACAAGGACACCTCTGGCCTGCTGGTCGTCGCCAAGACCGACGCCGCGCACGAGGGACTGGCCGCCCAGTTCGCCGCGCACAGCGTCGAGCGCGCCTATCTCGCAATAGTCGCCGGCCACCCCGCGCCGCCCGCAGGCACAGTCACCGGTGCCATCGGCAGATCGGATCGCGACCGCAAGAAAATGGCCATGGTCGCAGACGGTCGCGGCAAGCATGCAGTCACCCATTACCGCACCTTGCGCCCGCTCGGCCCTGCCACACTGGTCGAGTGCCGGCTCGAAACAGGCAGAACCCACCAGGTGCGCGTTCACATGGCGTCAATCGGCCATCCGCTATTGGGTGACCCTGTCTATGGACGCCCCTCCGACCGTTTTCGCCCTGCCCTTGCTGCCGCGCATTTCGCGCGACAGGCGCTGCATGCCGCGCAGTTGGGATTTGTTCACCCTATCAGTCAGGAAAGGCTCCATTTTTCCAGTGAAATACCTTCAGACATGCAGCGATTGATCGACGCATTGGATGACTGAAATCGACGAATCTGATGGAAAAAATCGAATACTCGTGGTATAAGGGAC
>JBIPOX010000003.1:0-17397 GCA_044378785.1 Novosphingobium sp. | reverse complement strand
AAGCGTGCGCGAGATTGTTGTGCTTGGCCACGAAGTGCTGGTCGAGAGCGGCGCGGGCGAAGGGATCGGGGCCTTCGATGCCGACTATGTCGAGGCCGGGGCGCGGATCGTGGCGGACGCCGGCGAGGTTTTTGGCCAGAGCGAACTGGTGGTCAAGGTCAAGGAACCGCAGGCCAGCGAACGCGCGATGCTGCGCGAAGGCCAGGTGCTGTTCACCTATCTCCACCTCGCCCCCGATCCCGAACAGACCGCCGACCTGGTGAAGTCGGGCGTCACCGCGATCGCCTACGAGACAGTGACCGGCAAGAGCGGCGCGCTGCCGCTGCTCAAGCCGATGAGCCAGGTCGCCGGGCGCATGGCGATCCAGGCAGGCGCGACCGCGCTCCAAAAGGCGACCGGCGGGCGCGGTGTCTTGCTGGGCGGGGTGCCGGGCGTGCTGCCAGGCAAGGTGCTGGTAATCGGCGGCGGCGTAGTCGGCTTCAACGCCGCCAAGATGGCCGTGGGCATGGGCGCGGACGTGACCATCCTCGATCGCGACGCCGAAGTGCTCGAACGGCTCGACAACCACTTCGACGGTCGCGCCAAGACGCGGTTTTCCAACCGCTCGACCGTCGAGCAGATGATCGGCGAGGCCGAACTGGTAATCGGCGCGGTGCTGGTGCCGGGCGCTGCCGCACCGCAGCTTGTCACCCGGGCGATGCTTGCCACGATGAAACCCGGCGCGGTTCTGGTCGATGTCGCGATCGACCAGGGCGGCTGCTTCGAGACCAGCCGGGCCACCACCCACGCCGATCCAACCTATGTCGTCGACGGGATCGTCCATTATTGCGTCGCCAACATGCCCGGCGCGGTCTCGCGCACCAGCACCTATGCGCTCAACAATGTCACCTTGCCGCATGTCCTGGCGATTGCGTCAAAGGGCTGGAAACAGGCGCTACGCGACGATCCGCACCTTGCCGCGGGCCTCAATGTCCATGCCGGACAGGTTATCCACCCGGCGGTCGCCCGCGACCTTGGCTATGCGGCTGCCCCGCTTGCCGACGCGCTAGTGTGACAAAGGCTTGCGATTAAGCGAACCTTGACCTTTCGGCCCTAGTTTCCCCGGCATGTTCGGGGGCCTGTTCAGAGCAATTGCAATCCTGTGCGCTGCCGTGCTCGCGCTGGCGGGTGCGCCAGCGATGGCGGCCAGGGACTTCGCACCTGGCTCGACCTGCCAGGTGTTCGTGCCGCCCGGCCAGTCGCTGGCCGACGTGGCGAACGATCCGGCGAAGTGGAACTGTCGGCAAGTCGGCTGGCGCATGGAGCCGGGTGAAGCGGTCATTCGCTTTGACTTGCGTGGCAACCGCGCCAACGAGACGCCAAGCGATTTCGTTACCCGTGCCGCGCCGTTCGAACGGCTGACAATCACAACGCTGGCGCGGGACGGCGAAACCGTCAGCTCTGTCTGGACGCCGCAGACCATGCGCATGACCGACAGCATCGCGCGCATGACCGCGCCTATTCCGCAAACCCGTAGTCGGCCAGTCGCGGTGTTCGTGCGGATCGAGGGCGGGCAATATGCCGCGCTCATGGCCAAGGCGGAGCTCGCGTCGCACACGCCGTTTGGCCATGCCGGACCGGTTGAGATTCTGGCCGTGCTGATTTGCGGAATGCTGCTTGCGCCGATCATCTTCGATATCGCCTACTACCGGGTGCTGCGCGAGCGCTTCCTGCTGTGGCATGCCACCACTGGCACCATGATGCTAGGGCACCTGGCGCTTTCGGGCGGTCTCGTCGGACGCCTCCATCCGCTCCATGTCGAGGAGTTCCAGGCTGGGATTACCTGGACATTCGCGCTGGCCATCGCTTCGGGCACGATGTTTTTCCGCGGCTTCATCGAGCCGGACAAGATGGGCAGGCGCGACCGCAGCCTGCTCGGCCTGGCTGCGGCAATCTGCATTGCGCTGGCCATGCTCCAGACCTTCAGCCCCTTGCCCGACACGCTGATGCAGCCGGTCTACTATGCTGGCTGGCTTCCGGTCGTGGCGATCGTTGCCTGGGTGGTGGGACGCGCGGTGGTCAATGGCAGCCGGGCAGCAAAGATTCAGGCGGTTGCCTGGTCACCCCTGTTCATCACCGGGCTGTGGCGCATCGGGGGCAACCTCGGGCTGGCGCAGATGCCAGTCGATGCCTTTGCCGCATTCTACGTATCGGTGGCGATCGAGGTCCTCATCACTGCGCTTGGCGTCGCTGACCGCTTCATGACGATCAAGCGCGAACGCGACCGGGCGCTGGCCGAGACCCGCTCGCTGACGCAGGAGGTTGAGCGTGACGAATTGACCGGGTTGCTCAATCGACGCCATGTCCGCGAGCACTTCGACCGGTTGTTCGCAGCTGGCTTCGACACCATGGCGCTGGTCGACCTCGACCACTTCAAGCGCATCAACGACACCCACGGTCACGCGGTTGGCGACGAGGTGCTGCGCAGTGTCGGCGATGCCTTGCAGCCTGACGAGAATGCGCTTGCGGTGCGCATGGGCGGCGAAGAATTCCTGCTGCTGCTGCGTGGGGTCAGTGCCGGCCAGCGAGCCGAACAACGCCGCCGCGCAATCACTGCGCGGATCGCGGCGCGGGTGCCTGGCCTCGATTTTCCGGTCACTGCCAGCATGGGCCTGGTCAGCCAGTCGCACGGATCGCGGATCAATCCGGATTTCTCCTCGCTCTACGCCCATTGCGACCGACTGCTTTACGAAGCCAAGCGCGCCGGTCGCAACCGGACGATGAGCGAGCGGATGACCCGGTTTGGCCATGATCCGATCGCGGCCACGGCCCCAAAGCGTGCCAGCCGCGCGCGGGAACGCTGATCACCGCCAGGACCGCCTATTTCACGCCGAGCTGCCACAGAATGAAGGCGTATTCCTTGGCGGTTTCGCGCAGTTCCTCGAACCGGCCCGACTTGCCGCCATGCCCGGCCTCCATGTTGGTCTTGAGCAGCAATTCGTTGTCGCCGATCTTGAGCTCGCGCAGCCGAGCCACCCATTTCGCCGGTTCCCAATAGGTTACGCGCGGATCGTTGAGCCCGGCAGTCACCAGCAGCGGCGGATAGGCTTGCGCGCGGACATTGTCATAGGGGCTGTAGGAGCGGATCAGCTCGAAGGCGGCCTTGTCCTCGATCGGGTTGCCCCATTCCGGCCACTCGCCCGGCGTCAGCGGCAATGAAGCGTCGAGCATGGTATTGAGCACGTCGACGAAAGGCACATGGGCGACCACCGCGCCATAGAGGCGGGGATCGGTATTCACGATCGCGCCCATCAGCCCGCCGCCAGCCGAAGCGCCCGAGGCGCTGACCCGTCCGGCCCTGGTATGGCCCTTGGCGATCAGTCCCTTGGTCACGTCGACGAAATCGTTGAAGCTGTTGGTGCGCGCCTCGCGCTTGCCTGCCTTGTACCAGGCCCGGCCAAGATCGTCGCCGCCGCGAATATGCGCTATCGCATAGGCAAAACCGCGATCGACCAGGCTGAGCCGCCGCACCGAGAAACCCGGATCGATTGCCAGGCCGTAGGCACCATAGCCATAGAGGTGGAGCGGCCCGCCCGGCCCCTGGTTGATCGCATCGCGATCCTTGCGCATCACCATGCTGACCGGGATCATGGTGCCGTCACGGGCCGGAATTTCCAGGCGCTGGGTGACGTATTGGCTTGCGTCGTAGCCGGAGGGGACTTCCTGAACCTTGAGCGTTTTCAGGCTACGGCGCGCGACGCTGAAGTCATAGGTGGTCGCGGGGCTGACCATCGATTCGTAGCTCAAGCGCAGCTTCCTGACGGCCCATTCCGGATTGTCGGAAAGCCCGGCAACATAGCTTGCCTCGGGAAACACGATCGGCTCGACCCGCGTCGGATCGCCATAGTAACGCACTTCGATCTGGTCGAGGCCCTGGCGGCGACCCTCGATCACGTAGAAATCGCGAAACAGCGAAAAGCCGGTGAGATAGAAGGCGTCGGACCCTTCGATCAGGGTGGTCCACTGCGACGGATTTGCCAGCGGCGCTGTCGCCAGCCGGAAGTTCTCGTGGGTATCGTTGGTCTGTATGAACAGCGTTCCACCGCTGCCCAGCTTGTCATGCACATCAACGGCATATTCGACCCCTGGCTGACGCGGTCGCACCACAATCGGCGGGGCGGTGGGATCGGCCGCCGGGATCATCCGCACCTCGCTGGTCTCGTGATCGCCAGTGCCGATGAACACCCATTTGTCATTGGAAGAGGTCGACAAGTCGACGCCAAAACCATCGTCGGGTTCACGATAAAGCTCGATATCCTCGGCCACCGGCTTGCCCAGCCAGTGCAACCGCGCATTGTCATTGCGCCAGTTGTCGTTGACGAGGGAATAGATCAGGCCCTTGTCGCCCGCGACCCAGAGCAGCGAGGATAGCGTGCCGGGGATCTCGTCGGGCAGCAGTGCGCCGGTCGCGAGGTCCTTGATCCGAACGGTGTAGCGCTCGGATCCGTCGACATCGGTCGAATAGGCGAGCAGCTTGCCATTCTGGCTTACCGAGAGCGCGAGCTGGGTTTCGTCGAGAATCAGCTCGTCGGCGCTGCCGTCGGCCTTGGCGCGGACGGGCCGGCGCCACCATTTCTTGTATTCGGCACCCTCCTCGTATTCGACCCAGTAGAGCCACTTGCCGTCCTTCTGCGGTACCGACTTGTCGGCCTCCTTGATGCGGCCGCGCATCTCCTTGAACAGGGTCTCGACCGTGTCCTGCTGCGCGGCCATTCGTGCCTCAAACCAGGCATTCTCGGCCCTGAGGTGGGTCAGCACCTCCTCGTCGTCGACCGTCGGGTAGGACTGGTCGCGCAACCAGGCGTAGGGATCGCTCACCTCGATGTCGTGCATTGTGAAGGAATGCTCGCGCTTGGCAGCAACGGGCGGAGCCCTCGGGACAGGGGCAGAAGCGAGTGGGGGCGTAGTCAATTCGGTCCTTTCGGCAGGAGCTGGCTGCGCAAGCGCAGGCGAGGCCATGGTCAACAGGCAAGCCGCAATCGCGCTGAACAGTTTCGCGACGATGATAGCAGGCACATACGCTCCAATGCGGTGTTGGCTGGCGTTGCGGTTCGGTGATACCTATTTGCCCGAAGATGGAGCCGCAAGGCCTGACCTGCCAGATGGACGCAATGAAATGCTGATGAAAACCCACGAAAGCCGCCTCGATGCGCTGCGCAAGGAACTTGCCCGCCGCGAGCTGGACGGGTTCGTGGTGCCGATCTCCGACGAGCACATGAGCGAATATGTCGGTGCCTATGCGCAGCGACTCGCCTGGTTGACCGGATTCGGCGGCTCGGCGGGCACTGCCGTGGTGCTGACTGACGCGAACTGCCAACCTGCCGCCGCCATGTTTGTTGACGGGCGCTATACCCTGCAAGTGCGCGATCAGGTCGATGGCGCATTATGGACTTTCGAGAGCGTGCCCGAGACCAGCGTCGCCAGGTGGCTGGGCGAGCACGCGCCTGACGGCGCGCGGATCGGCTATGATCCATGGCTGCACGGCAAGCGCTGGGTAAAGGCCGCAAGCGAGGCCGTGGCACCGCGCGACGGCGCACTTGTCGCGCTCGACTGCAATCCGGTCGATGCAGTCTGGGGCGACCGGCCCGCGCCGTCGCCTGCTGCTGCATTGGTCCATGACGAACGCCATGCCGGCCGGTCGAGCGCCGACAAACGGGCGCAGCTGGGCAAATGGCTCGAGACCGAAAAGCTGGATGCAGCAGTGATCTGCGCGCTCGATTCGGTTGCATGGCTGTTTAACGTGCGCGGCAGCGACATCGAGCGCACGCCGGTGGTGCTCACCAATGCCTTGATCCACGCCAGTGGCGAGGCAGAGCTGTTCCTTGCCGAGGGCAAGGTTACCCCGGAACTGCGCGCCCATCTCGGCAATGCAGTCACCCTGCGCCCCGCCGATGCGTTCGCTGCAACGCTCGCAAGTCTGGCAGGCAAGCGGGTAGCCGCTGACCCCGACGCCTGCACGGCAGCGGTTTTCTCGTTGCTCGAGCAAGCGGGCGCGCAGGTCGTCGAAAAGCCCGATCCCTGCGCCCTGCCCAAGGCGATCAAGAACGAGGCCGAGCAGGCCGGCCACCGCGCCGCCCAGGCCCGCGACGGGGCCGCGGTTGCGCGTTTCCTCTACTGGCTTTCGCTTGAGGCGCCCTCGGGCAAGGTCACCGAACTGGCCGCCGCCGACCGGCTCCATGCCTTTCGCGAGGCGACCGGGCAGTTGCGCGACCTTTCCTTCGACACGATCTCGGGCAGCGGCCCCAACGGGGCGATTGTCCACTACCGGGTCAGCGAGGAGACCAATCGCAGGCTCGAGCCTGCCAGTGTCTATCTCGTCGATTCGGGCGGACAGTATCCCGACGGCACCACCGACATCACGCGCACTGTCTGGATTGCCGGGCCGGGCGATCCGCCCGCGCAAGTGAAGGAGCGCTTTACCCGCGTCCTCAAGGGCCACATTGCCCTGGCGCAAGCAGTGTTCCCCAAGGGCACCCGGGGCAGCCAGCTCGACGTATTGGCCCGCCAGCACCTGTGGCAGGGCGGCGTCGACTATGCCCACGGCACAGGCCACGGCGTGGGCAGCTTCCTTTCGGTCCATGAAGGGCCGCAACGCATCGCCAAGGCCTCTGGCGCGTCCGAGCAGGAGCTGCTGGCAGGCATGATCCTGTCGAACGAGCCCGGCTACTACAAGACGGGCGGCTATGGCATCCGCATCGAGAACCTGCTGCTGGTCGAGCCGCGGGCGATTGCCGATGCCGAAGGCGAATGGCTCGGTTTCGAGACGCTCACGCTCGCGCCGATCGAGCGGCGACTGGTTGACTGGTCGCTGATGAACGAGGCGGAGACCGCCTGGTGGAACCAATACCACGCCCGCGTGCTCAAGGTGATCGGGCCACAACTCGAGGGCGAAGCGCGCGACTGGCTTGAAGCGCAATGCGCGCCGGTCTCGCCAGGCGAGGAAGCATGAACAAGGGCTCAAACAGCCTGCGCCGCTTCCCGGTCCATCTCGGGCTGGGCGCGCAAGCCGTGCCGCAACCCGAATTTACCGGCGATATGGCCTGGTACCCTGATTACGCCGCGCGCACCGCTGTTGACGGAGCGGAAGGCCGCATAGTCAGCCAGAGCGATTTCACCGCCAACTGGACGAGTTGGGAAGTGCATCCGCACGGCGACGAGCTGGTCATCTGTCTGACTGGCGCAATAACAGTGCTTCAGGAGCGACCCAACGGGTCTGTCGATGCGATTGCGCTGGGGCCTGGCGAATATGCGATCAATCCGGCTGGAGTTTGGCACACTGCGGATATCGATGCGTTCGCAAGCGCTCTATTTGTTACAGCCGGGCTGGGCACAAGCCACCGGCCAAGGTGATTTCCGACCTATGAACAGCTCCCCGATCGTGCGACAAATGGCGACAATTTTGACCTTTCGCGGCATAAATGCGCGACACCCTGGGCCTAGAAGCAGTATTGGAAAGCCGCAGGGCCGCCGGATCCCCCTCCCCTTGCCCCGCGCCTTGCGGCTTTCGCTTTTTTGCCCATGGCGGCAAATCCGGAGGTGTATCCCATGAACAAGACACTGCTCACCGGCCTTGCGGTCGTATCGCTCGGACTTGGCGGCAACGCTGCCTGGGCGCATGACTACAAGGGCGGCATGATCGTCGACGCTGACGGCAATGGCTCGCTCTCGCGCGCCGAAGCCGTGGCCGGCGCGAGCAAACGCTTTGCCAGGATGGACGCCAATGACGACGGCGCCCTGACCAGCGCAGACCGCGAGGCGCGCATGGCCCAGCATCGCACCGAAATGTTCGCAAAGCTCGATTCCGATCGCAACGGCCAGATCAGTTGCGACGAGTTCATGGCGCAAAGGCCGGAAGGCATGCGCAGCAAGGGTCCTGGTCATCACCGCATGGGCGTGCGCGGCGAGCGCAGCGGCATGATGATGCGGATGGCCGACACCAATAGCGATGGCCGGATCACCCGTGCCGAGTTTACCGCTGCCGCTCTTGCCCGGTTTGACCGCGCCGATGCCGACCGCAATGGCCAAGTCACCGCTCCGGAACGCAAGGCGATGCGCGAAAACTGGCGAGCAATGCGGCGCGAAGGCAAAGCAGGCTGATGGACCAACAGCCTGCGAGCCTTGCATGAGCGAGACCGAACCGTCCCGCTTGCTGCTCGTCGACGACGAAGCAGCCTTGCGCGAACCCCTGGCCGACTATCTTTCGCGCCAGGGGTTTTGCGTGACCGACGCCGACAGCGCCGCGCGTGCGCGAAGCCTGCTGCGCGAGGAAACGCCTGATCTCGTCCTGCTTGATATCATGATGCCAGGCGAGGACGGGCTGTCGCTTTGCCGCCATCTGGTCGAGGCGCGGCACATCCCGGTGATCCTGCTGACCGCGCGCGGCGAGGCAACCGACCGCATTGTCGGGCTTGAGATCGGCGCCGACGACTATGTCGTCAAACCCTTCGAACCGCGCGAGCTGGTCGCACGGATCCGCAGCGTCCTGCGCCGCGCCGGACGGGGCAGCGCGCCGCCCGAGGAGCATGAGGTTTTGGAGTTCGACGGCTGGCGGCTCGATCCGCTCAAGCGGCGTCTGACCGATCCCGAAGGCGCAGTAGTGGCGATTTCCTCTGCCGAATTCCGTCTGTTGATGGCACTGCTCGACCATCCCCGGCAAGTCATGGACCGCGACCGCCTGCTCGACATGGTGCAGGGCCGCGAAGCCCACCTGTTCGACCGCGCGGTCGATAACCAGGTCAGCCGCCTGCGCCGCAAGATCGAGGCGGACAGCCGCAATCCCGAACTGATCCAGACTGTCTGGGGCGGGGGCTACATGCTTGCCGCCGACGTCAAACGCATCGCCCGGATCGCCGACTGATGCGGCTATGGCCGCGCAGCATGACCGGCCAGCTCATGCTTGCCGTCGCGCTGGCGCTGTTCATCGTTCAAGGCCTCGGTGCATTTCTTGTCTATCAGGCACAGTACGAGCGCCGCGAGGCAGATTTCGTCAACGCCGCCGCCTTTCGCATCGCTTTCGAGGCGCGTGGCGGACCGGGCCAGCGCTCGCGCGCGGAGGCAAAACGCAATCAGCGCATCGCGCGCTTCCACATGACCCGCAGCGAGTTGTCGCCCTTGCTGCCGGGCGAGGTCCGCGATCCCTTTGCTGAAGAAATGCTGACGCGCATCCTTGCCGAACGCGAGATCGCAGCGAGCGAGGTGGTCGTGGTCCACCGCCAGGTCAAGGACGATCCGCCGGCCATGGCTCGTGCAGCCCGGCGTGTCGCCTATTTTGGCCCACGCTCGGAACTGTTCGAAGGATCGGTGATGATCGCGGGTGCCCGGATAGCGGGTCATAGCGGCTGGCTGGTCGCGCGCGTCTGGATGCCCGGAAACCTGCGCGACATGGTCTGGCCGATCATTGCTCAGACCGCTCTGATCTACGGCATGCTTGTCGCGGCCGTGGCCTTGGTGATGCGCCGCATAACCCGGCCCCTCGCGCAACTAACACGCCGGGTCGAAGCTTTCGCCCGCACCCGCGACACGCCGGGGCCAATCGAACCCGAAGGACCCGACGACGTGCGCCGCCTGATCGGCGCGCACAATGCGATGGAAGCGCGGATTGCTTCGATGCTCGACGAGAAGGACGTCATGCTCGGCGCGATCGGCCACGATCTCAAGACGCCGCTTGCGGCGCTGCGGGTCCGCATCGAATCGGTCGCCGACGAAACCGAGCGCGCCAAGATGGCAGGCACGATCGAGGATATCACCCGCTCGCTCGACGATATCCTCGCGCTGGCGCGCGTCGGCAGGCCTGCCGATCCGCCCGAGCGCACCGAGCTTTCTGCGCTGGTCGCTTCGGTGGTCGAGGAATACGAGGATATGGGCAAACCGGTTGAGCTTGGCGCGACCACACGCATGGTCGTGGCGCTGCGTCCGACCTGGCTACGCCGGGCCCTGCGCAACCTGATCGATAATGCAGTGCGCTATGGCGGCAGTGCCAGCGTATCGCTGCTGCGCGAGGGCAGCATGCTGCGCGTTCGGGTCGACGATGACGGCCCGGGCATTCCCGAAGCCGACCTCGGACGCATGACCCAAGCCTTCACCCGCGGCGATCCGTCGCGCAACAGTGCCACCGGCGGCGCGGGTCTCGGGCTCGCACTGGCACGCGCGATCGCCGAACAGCATGGCGGCGTGCTGGCGCTCGCCAACCGGGACGATGGCGGACTGCGCGCGGAAATCGTCCTGCCCGCCTAGCGCCGGCGGCAAGCACCTAAAGTCAGCCCGGGTTGCTGGAATGTCTGGCCAAAGCCGGTCGGTTAAGGCAATCGGGCGACAAGATGACTGCAAGCGATTTTGACCTGGTCGAATCCATGGCGTTCACGCCGGAAACCGGCGTGGCGCTGCTCGAACTGCATCTCGAACGGATGAAGGCAAGCGCGGCAGAGCTGGGCTTTTCCTTTGACCGGCACGAGGCGCGCAACTGCATCCAGGCCCTGTGCTTCGAGCTGGACTTTCCGGCCAAGCTGAGGCTCCACCTCGCCCGCAGCGGCGCAACCGCGCTCGAAGTCAGACCGCTGGCACAAGGCGCATTGCCGCAACCGGTGATCTGCGGCGCGCTTGCGCTGCCGGTCGAGCCCCAGGACTGGCGGCTGCGTCACAAGACCAGCGACCGCTGGATCTACGACGAGGCACGCGCGATCGCCGAGGCGCACGGTGCCAGCGAGGCCGTCCTGGTGCGCGACGACGGTCTGGTTACCGAAGCCAGCCGCTCGAACATTTTTGTCGAACGCGACGGCATGCTGCTGACCCCGCCCACAACACTTGGTCTCCTGCCTGGCGTGCTGCGCCGCTCGCTGATCGAAGCCGGGCAAGCGCGCGAAGCGGAACTGACGCTGGACGATCTTGCCGAGGGTTTCCTGATCGGCAATTCGGTTCGTGGCCTGATGCAGGCGGAGTTACTCGCATGACCCAGCACCTATCAGCCGCGCTATCGCGCATCGCCCCCTCGCAAACCGTCGCCATGACCGACCGCGCGATTGCGCTGCGCGAAGCCGGGCGCGACATCATCTCGCTATCGGTTGGCGAGCCCGATTTCGCCAGCCCGCCGCATGTGATCGAGGCCGCCAAGCGCGCGCTTGATGCCGGGGACACCAAGTATACTGCGGTTGGCGGCACCGCGCGGATGAAGGCAGCCGCGGCGCTGCATTTCGCACGAGACCTTGGCATCGAAACCGCGCCCGAGCAGGTGGTAGTGAGCGCAGGCGGCAAGCAGGCGATCTTCCATGCCCTGCTCGCTACGGTCAGTCAGGGCGAGGAAGTGATCGTTCCGGCACCGTGGTGGGTCAGCTATCCCGAAATCGTTCGTTTCGCTGGCGGCGAAGTGGTGCCGCTGATCACCCACGCCAAGGACAATTTCCGCTTCACCCCCGGCGATCTCGAAGCGCTGATCGGACCACGCACCCAGTGGCTGCTGCTCAACAGCCCGGGCAATCCGACCGGCGCGGTCTATCCCGCCGAAATGCTTGCCGGGATCGGCGAGGTGCTGCGCCGCCATCCGCGCGTCATGGTCATGTCCGACGACATCTATGCGCCGCTGTCCTATACCGGCGAGCCGCATGCGACGCTGGCGGTGGTATGTCCCGATCTCGCCGACCGGGTGCTTACCGTCTCTGGGGTCTCGAAAAGCCACGCGATGACCGGCTTTCGCATCGGCGTCGCAACCGGGCCGGACTGGCTGATCAAGGCGATGACCAAGCTGCAATCGCACTCCTCGGGCAACCCGGCCTCGATCAGCCAGGCTGCCGCCGTCGCCGCTTTCGAAGGGCCGCAGGATTTCCTCGTCGACTGGCGCGACAGCTTTCGCGCCCGCCGCGATCTCACCGTCGCAGGGATCAATTCAATCCCCGGCCTTTCCACCCCCGTGCCCGACGGAGCATTCTACTGCATGGTCGATGCCGCGCCCTTGATGGACCGGTTCGGTGACGATGCCGCGCTCGCCATGCACCTGCTTGAGGCAGGCGTGGCGATAGTGCCCGCCAGCGCTTTCGGCGGGCGCGGCGGTTTCCGCATCAGCTTCGCCACTGGCGAGGACACCTTGCGCGAGGCGATCGCCCGGATTGCCGCGGCTGTAACGTGAGCGCGATCGACATCCTGTTCGAGGATGGCGAGGCGCTGGTGATCGACAAGCCTGCCGGGCTGCCGCTCGATCCGCCGCGCAAGGGCGGGCCGAGCCTGCACGACGAGCTGCCCTTCCTGCGCCTTGGTTTCGCGCGCGAACCGCAGCCGGTTCACCGGCTCGATCAGGACACCTCGGGCTGCCTCTTGTTGGCCCGCAATCCCAAGGCGCTCAAGCGCTTTGGCCTGGCCTTCGAGGAGCGGCGGGTCGCCAAGCGCTATCTGGGTATCGTGGCCGGGCAAGTCGCAGGCGAGGCGGGCACCATCGAACTGGCGCTCGCCAAGATCAGCTCCGAGGAAGATGGCTGGCGGATGATCCCGGCGCGCAGCGGCAAGTCCGCCGTCACCCATTGGCGCAAGCTCGCCGAGCGTGAGGGACTGACGCTGGTCGAATTCCGGCCCGAGACCGGCCGCACCCACCAGATCAGGGTCCACGCCGCGAGCGGGCTGGGCGCGGCGCTGCTCGGCGATCCTGTATATGGCGACGGCAGCGGGGCCAATCGCACCATGCTCCACGCCGCCGCGCTGACTGTCCAGCGCGAGGGCAAGCCCGACATCGCCGCCGCAAGCCCGTTTCCTGCCGATTTCGTGGCGCTTGGTTTCGAGGATCATGCCTGACAACGCGCCCGGCGTTGTCGAGCGCGCGCTGGCTTCGGTCAGCGAGAGCTTCATCGCTGCCTCCGGCCCCGGCGGGCAGAATGTCAACAAGGTAGCGACTGCCGTCCAGCTGCGCCTCGACGTCTATGCCCTGCGCCTGTCGCCCGAGGTATTCCAGCGGCTCAAGACCCTCGCAGGCAGCCGGATGACTGCTAGCGGCGAGATCGTCATCGCCGCACGCCGCTTCCGTACCCAGGAAATGAACCGCGCCGACGCGCGCGAACGGCTGACGGACCTGCTCGAACAGGCACTGGTCGAACCGCGCGAGCGCAAGAAAAGCCGGCTCAACCGGCTGGGCAAGTTCGAACGGCTCAAGACCAAGAAAGCGCGCGGCACGGTCAAGGCGAACCGGGGCAAGGTGCGGCTGGATTAGGTTCCGGCCGCAAGGATCCGGCCGCTAGATCTCCTGCTGACCCAGACCGATCCCGCCATGATCGCGGATCGCCGGGCCGAACCGCTCGGCCAAGGCCTCGATCGACCAACCGCCCTCTTGCTGGAGCCGGGCAATCGGGCGCGGCAGGTCGAAGAACGAGACTTCCTCGCCGCGTGCGCCCATGATGTAGCCGGAAATGTCGGCGGCATCGTCCGAAACAAGCCAGGCGGCGAGCGGCGCGATCTTGTCCGCGCCCATGCTTGCTGCGACCTGCGCTACATAAGCATCGTCGGCGCCATTGGCGCGCATCGCCCCCTCGACCAACCTGGTCATCGCCGTAGGCGCGATGCAGTTCGCCCGCACCTTGGCGCGCGCCATGTCGAGCGCGATCGACTGCATCAGGCCGATCACGCCATGCTTGGCCGCCGAATAGTTGGACTGGGCCGGATTGCCGATGATCGCCGAGGGCGACGTGAACAACACGAAGCTGCCACTTTCCTGCTCGCGGAAATAGGGCGTGGCGGCCTTGCACATGTTGAACGAGCCGTTGAGGTGGACGTCGATCATCTCGTCCCATTGTGGCCGGGCCATCTTGTGCCACCAGCCATCGCGCAGATAGCCGCCGGCATTGATTACCCCGTCGATCCGTCCGAATTGTTCGACGGCCTGTACGACCATCGCATTGGCTTCGAGCTGATCGGCAACGCTGCCGAAATTGGCGAGGGCGGTGCCGCCAGCCGCGACGATCGCATCGGCGGTCGCCTGCGCGGGTGCGGTATCCTCGCCGCTGCCATCTGCGGCGACGCCGGGATCGGCGACGATCACGCTTGCACCCTTGGCGGCGCAATAGATCGCGGTCTCGCGACCGATGCCGCGCCCACCGCCCGTCACTACGATAACCTTACCTTCCAGCATCCCCTTGCGCTCCCGTTGCGGCTTGTGATCCAGCGGAAGACGTATCGGCGGCGGGCAGGTTACGCAAATCCTCCGGTGCGACGCGACGCTGCTCGAGCATTTCGGCTGCATCGTCGAGCGCGCGCGCCTCGCCCATCGTCACTGCACCGGGACCGGGATCGTTCTCGCCCTGGCCGCATCCGGCAAGCAGCAGGCAGGCCAGCGGCGCGATCAAGCGCTTGGGGTCAGGCATCGATGATCCGGGTATCCGGGTGATGCCGGTCAAGGTGGCGCCGGATGATCTTGAGGTTTCGGGTATTCGACTGGAACATGAAGTCGAACAGGTCGCCCGCCACCGGCACTGCGCCGATCATGGTGTCCATGCCGATATTGGCGGCCATGCGAGCGATCTGCCACTTCGACATCTTGAGGTTGCGTGCCTCACAGACGACATAGATCCCGAGCCCGGCGGCGATGAGATCGCCCGCCACCGGCACCAGACCGATGATCGAATCGAGACCCACCGGAAGGTTCGTCCCAGGCACCTTGAACGAACGTTCGAGCAATCGCTCCATGATCTCGATGCGCTTGCGCACCGAGGCAGGGTCACCGCCCAGCGGGAATTCGGGCCGGATCGGGATGGCTCGGGCTTGCTCAGTCATGCAATGCTCCAAACAGGCGCGAAATGCGCCAACAGTTATTTGGGGAGCAAGGCCATCGGCATCAAGGGATGCCAGCCCCAGGCATTGGTCGCGAATCCGATAGCATCGCCGCGCACCAGCGACCAGCGGATCGGCGAGCCAAAGGCGATGAACACATTGGCCTCGGTCAAAAGCCGTTCCGCCTCGGCGATCAGTTGCTGACGCTCGGCCGGATCGGCGGTGCGTCGCGCGGCAGCAAGCGCTGTGTCGGCTTCCGGCGAGCAAGCGCTGCGCGCAGACTTGCAGTTAAAGCGGTTGAGATACCACATCGCGCCGGGGTAGCGCGCGGCAATGTCGACGAGGCGCAAGTCGCCGTCCGCTTCCCGTTTGGCGCGGGTCAGTTTGATACCGATCGCGGCAAGGTTATCCGCCAATTGCTCGAACAACAGGTCGGAACCCGGACCTGGCGGAAGCCAGACCTTCAGTTCGGGGCCCTGCGCTGCATCATCCTGACCCTGATTCCAGTAGGTTACGCGCGCCCGTGCCGAGGCCTGACGATTCTCGAAGCTGAGATCGGCCCAGGGCTCAACAGCGGTTTCAGGATCAGGCTTGACGCTGGCAGGCACAATCCCGGTCGCCGGCGTCCAGCCAGCCACCCCGAACGGCGCGATCAAGCCCTCGCGGTCGATCGCCAGAGCCAATGCCTCTCGGTTAGCGGGTTCGGCAAGAAAGCCCTCGCGCGAAGCGACCTGAAGCCCGAACAGTCCGCTCACCGGATCGAGCTGGATGGTGCCGCGCAGGATGCCGACCGAGGCGGTGTGCGGGAAGGTCGCGATGTCGCCGCCCAGAACCAGGTCGGCTTCGCCCTCATTGAAACGGCGAACCGCTTCGCCGCCCTGCGCCGCAGACAAGCCGATCGGCCTTGCCCGTTCATCCCAGTTCCGGATATCGGGCAAGCCGCGCTCCTTTGGCGCGATCGGGGTGAGAACGGCAGTTTCCCCGCTGCGCTCAAGCCGCATCGGACCGGCTCCCTGCCGCTCATGGAGCAAACCAAGCTCGGGCTGGGCAAGCAGTTGCAGCAGATAGGGTGCGGGATAGGAGAGGCGAATCTCGATGACCCGGCCCGCCATCTCTCGCACTTCGGCAATCGCGGCCAGATCGAGCCCGAGCGGAGAGCCCCGCAATGTCTCGATCGTCCTGCGCAACGAGCGCGCTCCCTCTCGCGCCGTCAACTCGTTGCCATCGCGCCAGACCCCGTCTCGCAGACGGAAAATGTAGCTCTGGCCGTCGTCGGTAACGATCCAGCGGTCGGCAAGCGCCGGGATCACTCGCCCCTGCTCGTCGAAAGCAACCAATCCCTCGGCAACCGAAGCGCGGGCCAATTGCCCGGCGGTCGAAAGGTAGACGCCGGTTTCGAAAGGATCGTCGGGCTCGCCAATCACGACAACACTGAACAACGAGCCGTCCGCCGAGCCGCAGCCACCGGTCAGTGCGGCCAGCAGCGTGGCAGCGGCAAAGAGCAAGGGCCGGTTGGGCAAAGGCATGGACCCTGCCTAGCCGATACCCGGCGCCTGCGGAACGTTCAAATTGGGTCTGCGAACCGCTCCCGCATCGCAGCGGAACAGCACTTCCTGCGCGCTGCTCGCCACTACGTGCCCGGCCCGGTTGATCAGCCTGCCCGAAGCCGCACCGATCCCGCCTGCGCCGGTGGGGGTGGTCATGTCGTAGAGCAACCAGTCTGCCGGCGCAGGCCGATGGAACCAGACATTGCTGTCGAGACTGGCGACCGAGGGACTGTCGTAGGCAAACGCCCCCGGCTGGCGGGTCCACGGCGCATAGGCGATCCAGTAATCCTGAATGTAGGCGACCATGCAGGCTTGCATCGCGGGTTCGATCCCGCCTTCCAGCCCGCACATCCTGAGCCAGACCCGCAACGGCCCACCGCTGCCGGGACGAAACAATCGAGCTGGCTCGATAGGGCGGCAATCGACCATGTCCATGGGCAGCAGGCGCTGGATCGCGGTACGGCAATCGGCATAGTCCGGATCGTCGATCAGTTCGGCCATGGTGGCGAGGCCTTCCGGCGGCGGGACGCCGAGCGGAACCGGATCCTGGTGGTCGAGCGGACCCTCGGAGCCCACAGTTGCCGAGCACATCATCTCGTAGAGGGTCTTGCCGTCCTGCTCGGCGCACACCCGCCGCGTAGCGAAATTGCGCCCGTCGCGGATAGTCTCGACCGTATAGTCGATGCAGAGGCGCGCGTTGCCTGGCCGCAGAAAGTAGCCGTGCAAGGAATGCGCATGCTTGTCGCCAAGCGTTTGCAAGGCAGCTGCAAGCGCCTGGGCGACCAGCTGGCCGCCAAACATGTGCCCGCCCTGATAGTCGAGATCGGAGCAGCGGCTGCGGTACCGGCCCGGCTCCAGCACCTCGAGCTTCAGCAGCGATGGGAAATCCGCTGCCTGTTCGGCAGGCGGTGCACTCACGCTGCCGCTGCTTGCCACGCCTCGACCACATCCTGCGTAGTGGTGAGCGTCGCCAGCATCATTAGCGTATGGTCGAGGATCGATTGGGCGTGCACTTCGGGAAAACCGGCAACCGCGTCGACCGGGATTACCAACTGGTAGCCGCGGTCGACCGTGT
>JBIPOX010000099.1:0-5524 GCA_044378785.1 Novosphingobium sp. | reverse complement strand
CCCGATCTGATGCCAGCGATCGATGCCATGGCGAGCCTGCCAGTGCTGATCCTGCGCGGCGAAGTCTCCGATCTGTTTTCGCAAGCGACCTGCGATGCGATGATGGCGCGGCTCGCCAATGCCGAGGCGGTGGTGGTGCCCGGGGTCGGCCATGCCCCGCTGCTGACCGAACCCGAAGCGGCGGCAGCGATTGACCGGCTGCTGGCCAAGGTCGGCTGAGCGAGGCCTGAAACGCGAAGATGCACATCCTTCACCTTCACTCGACGTTCGATCCCGGCGGCAAGGAATTGCGCGCGGCGCGCCTGATGAATGCGTTCGGCCCGAAAGTGCGCCATACCGTCGTCTCGGCGGTGCCCGGCGCGCTCGGCGCGGCCAAGGCAATCGATCCGGCGATCGCAGTGGCCTATCCCGACAGTTTCGAGCCGCTGGCCGGAAAGCCCCTGCCAGCGCGGCTGTTGCGGCTGGCGCGGGCGCTGCGCGGGTTTGACCTCGTGCTCACATACAATTGGGGGGCGATGGACGCGGTGCTGGCCCATTCGGTGTTCCGAGACGCGCTGTCGCTGCCGCCGCTGGTCCACCACGAGGATGGCTTCAACCAGGACGAGGCAGGCGGGCTCAAGACCTCGCGCAACTGGTTTCGCCGGGTGGCGCTGGCTCGGAGTGCGGCGCTGGTTGTGCCCTCGCGGCGGCTCGAGGCGATCGGGCTCGAGGTCTGGAACCAGCCGCGCTCGCGCGTCCACCTGATCGAGAACGGCATAGATACTGCGCGCTATCGCAAGAAGCCCGCACCTGATGCCTTGCCGCGCGTGGTCAAGCGCGCGGGCGAGCGCTGGCTGGGCACCCTGGCGGGACTGCGCGCGGTCAAGAACCTGCCGCGGTTGGTGAGGGTCTGCGCGGAATTGCCCGAGCATTGGCAGCTGGTGATCCTGGGCGAAGGGCCTGAGCGCGAGGCGATCCGCGCTGAGGCAGTGCGGCTGGGCATGGCGCATCGTCTTCATATGCCCGGTTTCGTCGCCGATCCGGCCACGGCGGTCGGCCTGTTCGACCTGTTCGCGCTGTCTTCTGACAGCGAGCAGTTCCCGATCTCGGTGGTCGAGGCAATGGCGGCTGGACTGGCGGTGGCTTCCTTTGCGGTCGGCGATGTTGCGGGCATGGTCGCGGCCGAAAACCGCTCCTTCATCGTCCAGCCCGGCGACGAGGGCGGGCTGGCTGATGCGGTCGAGCGGCTTGCGCTTGACGATGGCTTGCGCGCGCGGCTGGGCAAGGCGAACCGGGCGCGGGCAAGCGCATGCTATGACGAGGCCGGCATGATAGGCGCTTACCGCGCGCTTTACGGCGGGGTTTCCGGCAAGTCCGAGCTGCGCTAGAAGCCAACGAAATTGGCGATTGGCGAATTTTGAAACAGCCACTAAACAGCCCGCCTGTTCCGACGTAACCAGACAAAGGCCCATTGCATTGGCCCTGCCTCCCCAGAACACCGACAGCGCTGCCGAGCGCGCCCGCAAGAAGGCCGAATCCGAGCAGGATGTCTTCTTGCGCGAGGTCGACGACGCGCTGCGCCAGGACCAGTTCGAGGGGTTCTTCAAGCGTCACGGCAAGAGCGTGATCGCAGCTGTCGTACTCGGCCTTGCCGGGCTGGGCTTCTACCTGTGGTGGTACGAGACCAGGCAGGATGCCGCTGCCGAGCGTGGCGAGCAATTCATTGTCGCGCTCGACGATCTCGAGGCAGGCAATGTCAAGGGTGCCTACGACAAGCTCCAGCCAGTGATCGAGGCCGAGGGCACCGCCAGCGCAACCTCGGCGGCGCTGCTGCGCGCGGGCCTTGCCATCCAGCTTGGCAAGCCCAAGGAGGCCCAGGCGATCTACGAGAAGGTCGCTGCCGACGGCGATGCGCCGCAGGCCATGCGCGACCTTGCCCAGGTGCGCTACGTCGCGCTGCGGTTCGACGAGATGAAGCCGCAGGATGTGGTTGACCGGCTCAAGCCGCTGGCAGTGCCGGGCAACGCCTGGTTTGCCGTGGCAGGCGAGATGGTGGGCATGGCCTATCTCGATCAAGGCAAGGAAGAGCTTGCCGGCCCCCTTTTCGCCCAGATTGCGCGCGATGACAAAGCGCCTGCCTCGCTGCGTGGCCGGACCCGGCAGCTTGCCGGCCTGCTCGGCTACGACGCGCTCGATGCCGAGATCGGCGAGGATGGCGAAGGTTCCGGCGGGCCGAGCAAAGCCGCATCGGCACCATGATGATAACAGGATTTCGGGAGTAGATATGAACCGCCCCACTAACCTTACGCGACTTGCGCTGGCCGCACTGCTTGCGGCCACACTTGCCGGATGCGGGGTGCTGGGCGGCAGGGACGGCCCGAAAACCCCGACCGTGGGCGAGCGCGTGCCGATCCTCTCGCGCATCGAATCGGGTGCGCGTGTCGATCCCGCGCTTGACGGCGTATCGGTGATCCTGCCGCCGGAGGAAGCCAATGCCGACTGGCCGCAGGCCGGGGGCACTGCCAACAAGGCCTATGGCCACCTAGCCTTGGCCCCGTCGCTGTCGCGCGCCTGGACCGCGAGTGTTGCCGGGTCGAGCCGCAAGGAACGGCTCGCAGCGGCCCCGGTGGTCGGCGGCGGCAAGCTGTTCGTGATGGATACCGGCGGCGTCGTTACCGCTTTCGATGCGAGCAGTGGCGTGCGCCGCTGGTCGGCGAGCCTGATGATTTCCGGCGACGGCTCGAACGCGGTGTTCGGCGGCGGCGCCGCCTACGACAATGGCCGCGTCTATGTCACCACCGGCTATGGCGAGGTCGCCGCTTTCGAAGCCGACAGTGGCGCGCAGGTCTGGAAGGTGCGCCCGGCTGGCCCGCTGCGCGGCTCGCCGACGATTGCCTTCAACGCCGTCTACGTGATGACCCAGAACAACCAGATCCATGCGCTCAATGCTACCGATGGCGCGCCGCTGTGGGGCGAGACTGGCTCGATCGGGCAGGCCGGCGTGTTCGGCGTTGCTGCGCCGGCCGCCGGGCAGGGCACCGTCATTGCGGGCTACAGCACCGGCGAGCTTGTCGCCTATCGCTATGAGAACGGGCGCGTGCTGTGGTCCGATGCGCTGGCACGCACCTCGATCTCGACCGAGGTGGGCAGCCTCACCGATGTCGATGCCGATCCGATCATCGATCGCGGCCGGGTCTTCGCACTGGGGCAGGGCGGTCGCATGGCCGCCTATGACCTGGTCACCGGGCAGCGCATCTGGGAGCTTAACCTGGCTGGAATCTCGACCCCGGCAGTGGTCGGCGACTGGGTGTTCACCCTGACCGACGATGCCCAGCTGCTCGCGATTGCCCGTTCGAGCGGCAAGGTGCGCTGGCTCAAGCAGCTGCAGCAATATCGCAATCCGGAAAAGCGCAAGGATCTCGTGTTCTGGGTTGGCCCGGTGCTCGCGGGCAATCGCCTGTGGATTGCCAATTCGCGCGGCGAGGTGGGCTATGCCGACCCGGCGACCGGCGAGGTCACCGAGTTTACCGAGCTGGGGTCGGCGGTTTCGCTGGCCCCGGTGGTGGCCAGCCAGACGCTCTATGTTCTCGACGACAGCGGACGGATTTCGGCGTTTCGTTGAGCGGGCCTTAGAACCGCAGGGCGAGTAAGGCGTTACCCAGCCCTTAACCATTTTCCGCTAGCTGCTGCGCCATGGATAGTGCCGCGCCGGTTCCCGGCCGCAGGCCAGCGAGCGACGTTTCGTCGGGAGTGGGGCTTGCAGGTCTGCTTGGACTGATTGTCTGGATCGCGATCTGCCGCAATTGGGCGGGGATCGTGGAAGCCTTTGCCCTGCCCGGTCCGCGTGCGCCGATGTCCGGCCCCTATGCCGCCCTGGCGACCCTGCTGTTTACCGGCGTTCCGATGGTGCTGTGGTCGCTGCTGGTCGAGAAGGTTCACCGGCGCGCCTCGACCGGGATCGACTGGACCCGGACAGAGCAGGATCGCCCGCCCGGCTCGGTGACGGTAACCAAGATCGCCGGGCTCTGGGCGACCTGGGCGATCATCGCCTTCCTCTACTGCGTGGCGCGCTGGTACTGGGACGGAAGCTATCTGTTCGCAATCGAAGTGCTCGCGATCAGCGCGGTGCCGCTGCTAATCCTGTCGGTGCCCTATGTACGCTGGCTCGATCGCTACCTGGTCGATCCGCGCGACGGTGCCTGGCATTTCGGCGCCATGCTGATCGGACGCGAGGCCTTCGATCCCGAAGCAGTGCGTGCGCACTGGCGGGCGTGGATGGTCAAGGGCTTCTTCACTGCCTTCATGATCTCGATCCTGCCGGGCGGCTTTGCTTTCGTGGTCAATCTCGACACCACCGACATCATCAACGATCCGGTGCGGCTCGCGGGCGGCCTGATCGAGCTGCTGTTCGTGATCGACGTACAATTGGCCATGGTCGGCTATCTGATGACCTTCCGGCCGCTCGATGCCCATATCCGCAGCGCCAATCCGCATGTCGCTGGCTGGGTGGCGGCGCTGATCTGCTATCCGCCGTTCATCCTGATGGGCGATGGCGGGCCGCTGTCCTACCACCACGCCACTGCCGACTGGGCTTACTGGCTGGGCGATCATCGCTGGCTGCTGTGGCTGTGGGGCGGCTGGCTGGTATTCCTGACCGCGATTTACGCCTGGGCGACCGTGATCTTCGGCCTGCGCTTTTCAAACCTCACCTATCGCGGGGTCATCACCAATGGTCCCTACCGCTTCACCCGCCACCCAGCCTACCTAGCCAAGAACGCGTTCTGGTGGTTTGCGACCATGCCGTTCCTGGTTACGAGCCACTCGCTGGTCGATGCGATCCGCAACACCGTGATCCTCGCGCTGGTCAGCGCGGTCTACTGGTGGCGGGCCAAGACCAAGGAAGCGCACCTTATGGCCGAAGATACGAAGTATCGTGAATATCATGCCTGGATGGGCGAGCACGCCCCGATCCCCCGGGTACTGTCGCGCATCGGCCGGATTGCGGGGCAGCACAGGCAGACGCTGCAACCGGCGCAGTAGCTCAGAGCTGCTCGCTGCCGCTGGTGGTATAGAGCGTGATCTCGCGCTCAAGCATGCCCAATCCGGCGCGGCCGGCCTGCCACTGCTTCATGTGGGGCGTGGCGAAATGGGCATCGAGCGCCGCCCGGCTTTCCCAGACCTCGCTGACATGGAACAGGCCCGGATCGCCGGGTTCAGCCGCATAGGCATATTTGATGCAGCCCGGCTCGCTGCGCGTGGCAGCGACAACCCTGGCGATCGGTTCGCACGCGGCATCGAGGCTTTCGGGCGGGAGCCGGAAATGACCGATGATGACGACGGTTGCGGTATCGGGGCTCAAAAGCTCTTCTCGACGTAGATGTGCGAAAGCTCGCCCTGCCATTCGCCATGGTAGAGATCGAGCAGGCGCTGGGCGGGAACCCGACCGCGCGCGACAATCTCGTGCAGTGGATCGAGATAGCCGGTCTCGTTGTCGCCGCTGGCATTCAGGCGGCCGCGCGCCGCTAGCCCGCCGCGCGCGATCTCA
>JBIPOX010000098.1:0-5531 GCA_044378785.1 Novosphingobium sp. | reverse complement strand
AGCGCGTCCACGACATCAGGAACTACATCAAGAAGGGCAAGTTGTGGGAGGCGTTCACCGCGCCGCAGCTTCCCGTGCTGCTGATCGACGAGATCGACAAGGCCGACATCGAGTTTCCCAACGACCTGTTGCAAGAGCTCGATCGGATGAGCTTCGACGTTTACGAAACCCAGGAGCGGATCGAGGCAGTCGAACGGCCGATCGTGGTGATTACCTCGAACAACGAGAAGGAACTGCCCGACGCTTTCCTGCGCCGCTGTTTCTTCCACTACATCAAGTTTCCCGATCGCGAGACGATGCAGGAAATCATCGACGTCCACTATCCCGCCATCCAGAAGGCGCTCGTCTCCAAGGCGATGGACGTGTTCTATGAGCTGCGCGAAGTACCTGGCCTCAAGAAAAAGCCCTCGACCAGCGAACTGCTCGACTGGCTCAAGCTGCTGATGAACGAGGACATGCCGCTTGATGTCCTCCAGAACCAGGACCCGACCAAGGCGATCCCGCCACTCCACGGCGCGCTGCTCAAGAACGAGCAGGACGTGATGATGTTCGAGCGCCTGGCCTTCATGGCAAGGCGGAAGGGGTAGCTTGTTGCCCTCTCTCCCCCGGGGAGAGGGTTAGGGAGAGGGGTTTGCAACAGATTCGCGACGCCAGGACGATCTCTCGGGCCAGACAACTGCGCCGAGAGATGACGCCTCCCGAACAGGCTATGTGGTCGCTTCTTCGCGCGCACCGAATGCAGGGATGGAAGTTCGCACGGCAGGTGCCAATCGGCCCCTTCATTGTCGATTTCGCAGCCCGTCGGGAAAGGTTGGCCATCGAACTCGATGGTGACAGTCATGCAACGCAGGCCGACTATGATGAGAGGCGCACTGCATTTCTTGAAAGCAAAGGCTGGAAAGTCGTAAGGTTTGCCAATACCGATATTGTCCGCAATCCCGAAGGCGTTGCTTTGACAATTCTGGAGAGGCTGAATTCCGCTGCCCACTCTCCCCAGCCCTCTCCCCAACGGGGAGAGGGAGTAGGTAACTAGACTCATGTTCTTCAACTTCATCGATGAATTGCGCCTTGCCGGCATCCCTGCTTCGCTCAAGGAGCACCTCACCCTGCTCGAAGCGCTCGACAAGGACGTGATCGAGCAGACGCCCGAGGCCTTTTACTACCTCTCGCGCGCCACCTTCGTGAAGGACGAGGGCCTGCTCGACCGCTTCGACCAGGTTTTCCAGAAAGTGTTCAAGGGCATTTTTAGCGAGTATGGCACCGCCATTGCCGAACTGCCCGAAGAATGGCTGCGCGCCATCGCCGAGAAATACCTCTCGCCCGAGGAGATGGCCAAGATCGAAGCGCTCGGCTCGTGGGAAGAGATCATGGCGACGCTCAAGAAGCGGCTTGAGGAACAGCAGGGCCGCCACGAAGGCGGCAACAAGTGGATCGGCACCGGCGGCACCAGTCCGTTTGGCAACGACGGCTACAATCCCGAGGGCGTGCGGATCGGCGGCGAGGCCAAGCATGGCCGAGCGATCAAGGTGTGGGAGAAACGCGAGTTCCAGAACCTCGATTCCACCCGCGAGCTCGGCACCCGCAACATCAAGGTCGCGCTGCGCCGCCTGCGCCGGTTCGCGCGCGAGGGCTCGGTCGAGGAGCTCGATCTCGATGCGACGATCGAAGGCACCGCCAAGCAGGGCTGGCTCGATATCCACATGCGGCCAGAGCGGCACAATGCAGTCAAGGTGCTGCTGTTCCTCGATGTCGGCGGCTCGATGGACCCGTTCATCAAGCTGGTCGAAGAGCTGTTCAGCGCCGCCAAGACCGAATTCAAGAACCTCGAGTTCTTCTACTTCCACAATTGCCTCTATGAAGGCGTGTGGAAGGACAATGCCCGGCGCTGGTCGCAGCGCGACAAGACCGCCGATATCCTCCACAAATATGGCCACGACTACAAGGTGATCTTCGTCGGCGACGCTTCGATGAGCCCTTACGAGATCACGCATCCGGGTGGCTCGGTCGAACATGTCAACGACGAGGCCGGTGCCGTCTGGCTGCAGCGGGTGCGCCACACCTATCCGGCCACGGTCTGGCTCAATCCCACCCCGGAGCGGCAGTGGGAATATTCGAGCTCGACCAAGATCATCCAGGAGCTGATGGAAGGGGCGATGTATCCGCTCACGCTTGAGGGGCTTGACGCGGCGATGCGCGAGCTGACCCGCAAGAGAGGCTGATTGGCGCATGGGCGGCGCGCTCGCTGGCAAGGCGATCCTTTTAGCCGGGGGCGGTAACGGCAGCGGCCGGGCCTGCGCGCTCGCCTATGCCGCGGCAGGGGCCAGGGTGGCGATCGGCGACATCGACATGCAGGCAGCAGAGCGTGTGCGCGACGAAATCGCAGCGGTCGGCGGTTCGGCCTCGATCCATCCTTTCGACAATAACCAGACCGCCAGCGTCACTGCGCTCGTTGAAGCCGCACTACGCGAGCTTGGCAGGCTCGACGGTCTGCACTGCGTTGCCGGCAATCCGACCCTGCACGAGCGCGATCTCGACCTGCTGTCGTCCGACCCGGCAATCTGGGAGGACACGTTTCGCAATCACTTCACCGCCTATGCGGTGGCGGCCAAGGCAGCGATCCCGGCGATGATCGCCCAGGGCGGCGGTTCGATCATCAACACATCCTCGGGTCAGGCGATTGCGGGCGATACCACCCGGCTCGGCTATCAGGTGGCGAAACGCGGCGCAGAGATCCTCTCACTGCATATCGCCCACACCTATGGGAAGCAGGGCATTCGCTGCAATGTGCTGCGCTATGGCCTGATCCTGACCGACAATGCCAAGGCCCGGCTCGATCCGGCGTACATCGCCGATTCGCAGGCGCGCAACTGGCTGGGCCGGCTAGGCGAGCCGCAGGATGCAGTCGGCGCGGCGCTGTTCCTGATGTCGGATGCGGCCAGCTTCATCAGCGGCCAGATCATCGAGGTCGCCGGCGGCAAGATACCAGGCATCCAGGGCTAAGCGGCGCGTCAAGTTATCCCCAAGTGCCAGCCGGATTAGGCATTTCTCCGGATTCCCATTCTCCCTGCCCCTGTCGCATCGTTCCGGCCATCGAAACGCCGGTCGATAGGGGTCGCAAGGACATCGCCAACCAGGACATCGCGAAAGGGGCTTGAGCATGGGTCGCAAGAGCGCGCGCAGACGCGGCAATAGCAATACATTCACTGGCAGTAGCGCCCTTGCCTTTAAGCCTCCCGCCTTGCCGCCTCGTCAGCCCCCTTGTTCCGCCCCTGCCCTGCTCCTCGCGCGCAGACCCGAGCCGCTGGTGAGCGGCACACCAAGCAAAGCTGAAGCGGATCTTGAAAGGCTCGCGCCGATCCCGCGCAACCGTTCGCTGGTCGATCCGCGCCAGCCGCTCAGGCTGCGCTTGCGGCTCTGGCTCGTCGGGGTCGCCGAACGCTGGGCCGCTCGCCACAAGCCAATGCCTGAGGCGCCGACCCAGGCTCAGCTCGAACGGGTCAGGAAGGAACTGGCCAGCGTGCAGCGCAAGCTCGACCGGATGCTTGGCTAGACAATCAATACAGCAGCAGGTTGGCCACCTGCTCGCGCCAAATCGCCTCATCGCGCGTGGCCTGGGCATCAAGATCGCCGGGCAAGGCCGCGCCATCGTCAACCCACTCGCGCAGCGCCGGACCGCCATTGATCACGTCGATAGCCAAGCGATCCAGCTCGTATTCGTAAGGGAAATCGCGCCAGATCGGATAGTCGGGATAGAGCGCCCGGATCGCCTTGAAAGCGAGCGCCTGCAAGCGCCACGGGCGAAACCGCGCGTGATCGTAGAACTGGCCCTCGGCATGGATCATGAGCGCGCTGCACAGCGATCCAGCGTGCTTGTGGAAGGTCGGCTCGAACCAGCACGGACGGATCGCGCAACCTTCCAGCCATTCAGGCGCAAGTCGCTGCATTTCGGCAAGCACATTGCTCGCATCGACATCAGGCGCGCCGAACAGCACTTCGAGTGGACGGGTAGTGCCGCGCCCCTCACTCAGGCTCGCACCCTCGATCATGACCGTGCCGGCATAGGCACGCGCCATGTTGAGATTGGCGGCATTGGGGCTGGGGTTGATCCAGATTCGGCTTTCCGGCCAACCGAAGCCCGGCCCCTCGTCCGGGTGCCAGCCCTCCATCGCGATCACCCGGTAATCCAGCTCGAGGCCGAAGTGCCGTACAAACCAGAGGCCCATCTCGCCCAGGGTCAGCCCGTGGCGCATCGGCATCGACCCGGCACCGACAAAGCTTTCATGCCCCGGCAGCAGCAATGTGCCCTCGATCGGGCGGCCCGCCGGATTGGGCCGGTCAAGCACCCAGACCGACTTGCCGTGCCGCGCCGCCTCTTCGAGCAGGTAGAGCAGCGTCGTTACGAACGTATAGATGCGGCAGCCGAGATCCTGCAGGTCGAACAGGAAGACATCGGCGCTCGCCATCATCTGCGCGCTCGGGCGGCGCACCTCGCCATAAAGGCTGAACACCGGAATGCCGTAGACCGGATCCAGCTCGTCCATGGTCTCGACCATGTTGTCCTGCTTGTCACCCTTGAGCCCGTGCTGCGGGCCGAAGGCGCTGGTCACGCTTATCCCTGCCGCGATCAGCGCATCGAGGCTGTGGGTCAAGTCGGCGGTCAACGAAGCAGGATGGGCGACCAGCGCCACCCGCTTGCCTTCAAGCGGCTTGCGCAGCGCAGGGTCTGCCAGCAGACGATCGATGCCGAATTTCATGGCAATGCCGGTGGGGCAAAGTCGAGCGTGAAACAAGTGCGGTCGTGAAAGTCCGGCTGGTCCGAGCCATGCGCGTTCGCCCAGAACGAAATGACGCCGCCCTGCTCCTCGATCACTGCGGTAAGCGCGCCGCGCCTCGCCCCGCCCAGCGCCTCGACTGGCACCCGCACCGTGCCGACCGCGATTTCCTCGCCGCGCTCAACGCTGACATGAGGCGAATCGCGCAGCGGCGCATTGCCTTCGGACTGGCGGTAGGCCGAGAAATCGTAGGCCGCCCAGCGCCCCGAGGGGCTGAAATTGAACTCGCGGTAGGGGCCACCGTCGTGCGCAACGAACAGCTCGAAGCAGGTTGTCTTCCACAAGTCATCGCCGCGTCCGCTGCCGGCATAGGCCGGGAGCAACAGATCGCGTGCGCCCTCGATCCGCCAGCGCAGCAACAATTCGCCCTCTGGCAGGAAATGCGAAGTCACCGAAACACTCTTTACCCGGCTCGCAGGCCGGGCCGGATGGGGAATCAGGCGGTGGATTTGCAAGTCGGTCCCCTCGTGCTAGTCGCCCCTCCCCATAAAGAGAGCGCCATGACCTACCAGTCCTCCCTGTTGCGCCTGCTCGACGAGCGGGGCTACATTCATCAGCTTACCGATTCCGAAGGGCTTGATGCCCTTGCGGCAAAGCAGGTCGTGCCTGGCTATATCGGCTTCGATGCGACCGCGCCATCGCTGCACATTGGCAGCCTTGTGCAAATCATGATGCTGCGCCGCCTCCAGCAGGCGGGAC
>JBIPOX010000097.1:0-5538 GCA_044378785.1 Novosphingobium sp. | reverse complement strand
TATTGGGGTGCCTATGCCTCGACCAAGGCCGCCTTCGAAAACCTTCTCGAAAGTTACGCGGAAGAGACGAAAAACATTACGAAAATTCGCGTCGCTATCGTCAATCCCGGGGCCACGCGCACGGCGATGCGGGCGCGCGCCTATCCGGGCGAGGATCCTGCTTCGGTCAAGGCTCCGCAGGTTGTTGCCGAACGACTGGTTGCGCTGCTTGGTGAACCGTTCGCTAGTCCGCACCGCGAATCGGTTAACCAGACCTGATTATCCTGCGGTAACGCAATGGGTAGATAAATCTCCAATTCTCGCGCTCCCGGGCGCGTTGTGTTTGGAGTGACCGCGATGTCGCCGATCAACAGCAGAGACAGCCGCTATGCGATCGCCGCGCAGGAAGATCGCAGCGCGCCGCGCAACAAGGTCTCGATCCCTGCCTCGCTGCGGCCTTCGGGCAGCAAGGGCTTCCAGACGGTAGTCAACGACCTGTCGCTATCGGGCTTTTCGGCGATGTCGATCAACCGCATCCATCCCGGCACGGTGGTGTGGCTGACCATGCATGGCCTCGAATCGCTACAGGCACGGGTCGTGTGGTGGGAAGGCGGCCAGGTCGGCTGCGCCTTCGAGCAATTGCTCAGCCCGATCATCCACGACAACATCCTGGGCCGCTGGAGCAACGATGGGCATTACGACCCAAGGTAATGCGCTTTGCGTTCAAGCTGACGCGAACGCAAAAGCAACGCTCAGACGGCGCGCGGCCTCAAATCAATCCTAGATGAAAACTGATTCAGCCCCTCACTCGGGCTTGACCAGGGTTACCTGAGCGACATCGATCCCGCCGCCACGAAACCCGCCCTCGCAATACATCAGATAGTAGCGCCACAGCTCGATAAAGCCCCGGTCGAACCCGTCGGGCAATGCGCCGCGCGCTGCCGCAGCGTCGAACCGCTCGCGCCACAGCCGCAGGGTCTCGGCATAGTCGAGGCCGAATCCCTCGCGGTCCCGCCATTCCAGCCCGCGCTCGCTGGCAAGGCGGCGAAACTCGCGCTCGCTGACCAGCAGGCCGCCGGGGAAGATATAGGCCTGGATGAAATCGGCGCTGCGTGCATAGGCCTCGAACAGGCTATCGCGCATGGCGATATACTGGATCGCGGCACGCCCGCCCGGCTTCAGGTTGCGCGCGATGCAATCGAAAAACGCGGGCCAATAGGCGCGGCCAACCGCCTCGACCATCTCGACGCTGGCGATTGCGTCAAAGGTGCCGTGGGTGTCGCGATAGTCCTGCTTGCGAAATTCGATAGCGGCATCGCCGGAGCGTGACCGCGCCCAGGCAAGCTGCTCATCGGAAAGGCTGATCGCGGTCACCCGCGCACCTGCATCGGCCAGATGCCGCGCCATCGCGCCCCAGCCGCAACCTATTTCCAGCACCTCGGCCGCGCCATCAAGTCGCTGCGCAATGCTTTCCAGCTTGCGCCGCTGCGCCTGCTCGAGCGTATCGCCAGGCGCGAAGCGCGCGCTCGAATAGCACATCGTCGGATCAAGCCAGGCGGCGTAGAAATCGTTGCCGAGATCGTAATGCGCGTGGATATTGCGCAGCGAGCCCGAGCGCGAATTGCGTCGCAGCCAGTGCAGCGCCCGCATCGCCAGCCGCCACGGACCCTGCGCGCGTCCGACATCGCCAAGCGTCCCTGCATTGGCCATGAACAGCGCGAACAGCGGCACCGGGTCGGGACTCTCCCACTCTCGCGCCTGCCAGGCCTGGAACCAGCCGACCGAGCCGCTGGTGGCGAGCCGCACGAGGGCGCGGTAGCTGTTAAGCCTCAACACTGCCTCGAAACCAGGCGCGCGGCCGCCCAGCTGTCGCTGCGATCCGTCAGGGAGCGTTGCCCGGATCGTTCCGCGCGCCACGCCAGCATCGATGCGATCGATCAGGCGCGCCATGCCGCCCGCAACCGCGCGCGCCAGCCATGGCGGTCCGATGCCGATCCGCCAGCCGCCAGTTACGAGCTGCTGCCCTCTCCCAGGTGTGCGCGCGCCCATGCGCCGACTATGTCAAATTGTCGCAGTTACGGCAATTGTCGAGCGCGCCAGATTCCACTTAGGCCTTGAGCTTTGCCCATGCCTCAAGCGCCCGCGCGCGGCCTTCGGCGTGGCCGATCAGCCTGGCCGGATAAGTCGCCGGGCGCACTTCGTCGGGTGGATCGTGCCGCAGCGGCGCGGCGAGGCCAGCCAGCTCCGGCACCCAGCGCGCGACATAGCTCCCAGCATCGAACTTTTCAGATTGCGACAGCGGTGCCATGATCCGCACGAACATGTTGGCATCGACCCCTGAACCCGCCGACCACTGCCAGTTGACTGCGTTCTGGGCATGGTCGGCATCGACCAGCGTATCCCAGAACCAGCGCTCGCCATGCCGCCAGTCGATCAGCAGGTGCTTGATCAGAAAGCTCGCCGCGATCATCCGTACCCGATTGTGCATCCAGCCGCTGGCCCACAACTGGCGCATGCCGGCATCGACAACCGGATAGCCCGTGCGCCCCTGCTGCCAGGCTCGCAGATCGCGGGCTGCGGCAGGATCGCTTTCGGGGTCGCGCCATGCAAGCCGCTCGAACTCCGGCTTGGCGGGCCTTGCAGCATATTCGGGAAACTGGAGCAGGACGTTTTGCGCGTAGTCGCGCCAGCCAAGCTGCCCGAGATAGGTCTGGGTCGAACCACCATTGGATGCGAGCGCGTGCCAGACCGTGGCAGGCGAAATCTCGCCGAAATGGAGATGCGGGGAAAGTCGCGAGGTTCCCTCTTCGCCCGGCAAATTGCGTGAAGCGACGTAGTCTGGCGAGCGTGCGGCAAAGTCTGTAAGCCGCTGCCGCGCGCCGGCTTCTCCCGGGGTCCATTCTGAGCGCAGGCCCCCGGCCCAATCGGGACGGTTCGGCAGGAGCTGCCAGTCGTCCGGCCTATCGCTGTCTGGCCAGTGTGCCGGAGCGGCAAGCTGTCCCGGCGCGAGGCCTGGCGCGGGCGGCGGCATCTGCCCGAGCAAGGCGCGCCAGAACGGCGTGTAGATCCGGTAGGGCGTGCCCGATCCGGACAGGACCGATCCAGGCGGCGCAAGGTAGTTGCCATCATGCAGGGTAAGCTTCAGCACCGCTGCAACGGCGCGCTCGGCATTGCGCCACCACGGCTCGTAATGGTGGAGCGCATGGACCTCGCGCGCGCCGGTCTCGGCGGCAAGCCCGGCCAGCACCTCATCGCAGCGCCCACGCCGCAGGATCAGGCGAGAGCCGCGCTCGCGCAGATCGCTGTCGAGGCTCGCGAGCGAATGATGCAGCCACCAGCGCGAGGCCCCGCCCATCGCCCGGTGCCTTGGCGTCTCGTCGTCGAGCACATAGACCGGAATGACCGGCCCGGCTTCGACGGCAGCGCGAAGTGCCGCCTGATCGGCGAGCCGCAAGTCGCGCCGCAGCCAGACGATGACAGGCGCGCTCAAGGTTCCTTGCCCAGCTCGACCCGGAACGATGGGCCAGCACGATCCATGTAGCGCTGATCGAGCAGCGCGGCTTCCTCGCCCTCGCGCACGACAACCGGCATCCGGCTCCAGAACAGGAAGGCGCGAACCGCCGGATCGCTGGCCGCGCGCGCCGCGAGGCGGGGGTCGTCGAGATTGGCCATGCCCACTTCGAGCGGATAGCGCACGCACGCCAACGGACCGCAGAAAAACGATCCATAGGCACCATCGGCGTCGCGCCACAGCACCTCGCGCTGCCAGAACGCCAGCGGAACCGGGCTAGCGACAATCTGGTCGGGGCGCGGAGCCGCGCGCTCGACCTGCGCCACCACCAGCCAGGTGATGGCAATGTTGAGTGCGACATAGGCACAGCCAGCAACAACCACCATCTGCGCCGGGCGACGCCAGCCAGCCACGCCCGCACGCTCACGGCGCAACGACAGCCAGACACCGGCAATCAGCATGGCCCAAAGCCAGGGGTCGATGATGAACAGGACATCGCCGTAAAACCACGTGCTCGAAAACGGCTCAAGCAGGCGCACGCCGTAATTGTTCATCCAGTCGAACAGCGGGTGAGACACGGTGCCGATAAAGGCCAGCGCCAGCAGCCAGCGTGGATGCACCGGGAGGCGACCGGGCGGTCGTGTCCCGCGCCGGTCCTGCCAGCGATCCCAGCCGATCAGCAGTGCGGTCAGGACAAGCGGCAACACCACCATGGCGATCGGCCCGTGCGTGATGCCGCGCCGCATGGCGAGCGCTTCGACGCCGTAGATCGTGCAGGTTGCATCGATATCGGGGATATTCGCGCCGATGATCAGCGCGGGCATGGCAAGCCCGGTGCGCCGCTTGAGCCCGGCTTGGCCGAGCACCGCGCCGATCAGCGAATGGGTGAGGTTGTCCATTTGGCGCTCAATCTAACCCACCAGGCATAAGGAACCTGTCTCGCACAAAGCCACAAAGGCACGAATCCACAAAGGCCGTTTGCCCTGAGCCTGTCGAAGGGCTGTTTTTCCTTCAATTAGCGAAGTCCAAGAAGAACAGTGCTTCGACAAGCTCAGCACGAGCGGTTATCGGGAATCGAGCGATCTTTGCCGATCAACCAAGTCCTTCTTCCTGCTTGCCAGTTTGCGCGCTTTCGGTTGGCAGTTCGGAATAACCGATCAGGATAGCCTTTGTGGCTTTGTGCGAGATCGTCCTCGCGGGAAGCTTAGCTCTCGACCGTCCAGGTCTGGCCCTTGGACAAGAGCTTGCCGAGATCGGCCGACCGCCCCGCGCTTGATTTCTCGCGCTCGGCAACCACTTCGCTGTCGAAGGTCGGACGCGGATCATCATAGATCACGCCCAGCGCCATCGGAAACTCGCGGAACCGGGGCGCAACCCGCAGATCGGTGAGCATGTAGGCGACGGCGCGGTTGGTGACGTCATGGACGATCACGCCGGCCGACTTCCAGTCGCCATCGACCACATCGACGATCTTGAGGTTGAGCTCATCGACATCGAGGGCAATGCCCTTGGTTCCATCGGCAAACAGCATCGGCGCGCCGTTTTCCAGCCACAGCTGCTGATCCTCGACACCCTTGGCAGCGGCGAAATCGTTGAAGATGTCCTTGTTGTAGACAATGCAGTTCTGGAAAATCTCAACAAAGGCCGCGCCGCGATGGGCATGGGCTGCCTTGAGCACGTCGGGCAGGTTTTTCGAGACGTCGAAACCGCGCGCGACGAACCGCGCGCCTGAACCCAGCGCGAAAGCGCAGGGGCTGGCGGGCCGGTCAACCGAGCCCAGCGGCGAGCTGGGCGAATTGGTGCCCTGGCGGCTGGTCGGCGAATACTGGCCCTTGGTCAGGCCGTAGATCTCATTGTTGAACAGCAGGATCTGGCAATCGAGGTTGCGGCGCAGAATGTGCATCGTGTGGTTGCCGCCAATCGACATGCCGTCGCCGTCACCGGTCACCAGCCAGACGTCGAGCTCGGGATTGGCGAGCTTGATGCCAGTCGCGAAAGCAGGGGCGCGGCCGTGGATAGTGTGAAAGCCGTAGCTCTCGATGTAGTAG
>JBIPOX010000179.1:0-4344 GCA_044378785.1 Novosphingobium sp. | reverse complement strand
AATTATTTGCCGCGAAATTCCGGAGGCCGTTTCTCGAGAAAGGCGCGCACACCCTCGACAAAATCCTGCGAACGGCTGGCTTCACGCTGCGCCGCGCGCTCCATCGCCATCGCAGCATCGAGTGACATATCGTTGGCAGCCCAGGCAGTGCGCTTGATAATGCCCAGCGAGATTGGCCCGGCCGCCAGCTCACGAGCGAGCGCCATGGCTGCATCGAACAGTTCCTCGTCGGGCACGACGCGGTTGATCAGCCCCCATTCGAGCGCCGTTCCAGCGGGCAGGCGCTCGCCGAGAAGCTGCAATTCCATTGCCCGGACCCGCCCCACCGCACGAGCCAGCAGCCATGTCGCACCGCCGTCTGCGGCAAGACCGATATGGCGGAAAGCCTGAAGGAAATAGGCACTCTGGCCGCACACGATCATGTCCGCGGCCAGCGCCAGCGACGACCCGATCCCCGCTGCCGCGCCCTGCACCGCCGCTACAACCGGAATGGGAAGCGACTGCACCGCCTTGATCATCGGGTGCATGAAGCCATCGAGCAAGACGCCCGCATCGCGCCGCGGATCGTCGAGATCGATCTCGATCTCGGCAAGGTTCGCGCCAGAGGAAAAGCCCTTGCCCTCGCCGGTCAGCAGCACTGCCCGCGCCTCGCCCGCCGCCCGGTCGAACGCGTCAATCAGTTCTTCGGCAAGCACCCGCGCGATCGCGTTGCGCGAGGCAGGATCGTTGAGCGAAACATGCGCGACGCCGCCGTCGAGCGTGTAAAGGATGCGGTCATAGGCCACCGTGCCGGTCTGCCGCCGCCTAGACCAGCATGCCGTTGAGGCGATCGCGAACGATCTCCTCGGCGCCGCCGATGATCCGGTCGATCAGTTCCTGACAGGTTGGGATGTCATGGATCAGGCCCTGGATCATGCCGGCCCAGAAAATGCCGGTCGACAGTTCCCCGGTCTTGAGCAGTTCGGCACCTTGCGCGCCCGAAACAAGGTGGCGCACATCCTCGAACACCGCTCCCTCTCGCGCCGAAATGGCGACCACCTCGTCGGAAACGTCATTCTTGCCGACGCGGGCTGTATTGTGGAACTTGCGAAAGATCAGGTTGGTGCCAAGCTCGTCGTTCTCGACATACTTCGCCTTCACATTGTCGTGGATCGGCGCTTCCCGGGTTGCGCAGAACCGGGTTCCCATGTTGATGCCTTCCGCGCCGAGCGCCAGGGCAGCGACGAAACCGCGCGCATCGCCAATCCCGCCCGAGGCGAGCAGCGGAATCTTGACCTTGTCCTTGGTCGCCGGGATCAGGATCAGTCCGGGAATGTCGTCCTCGCCAGGATGACCGGCGCACTCGAAGCCGTCGATCGAGATGATGTCGCAGCCATGCTTCTCGGCCGAAAGCGCATGGCGCACCGAGGTGCACTTGTGGACGATCGTGATGCCGTGCGGCTTCATCATTTCCCATATCTCGCGGACCTTGGGCGAGCCTGCGGTCTCAACGATCTCGATCCCGGCATCGATGATGACCTTGGCATAGGCCCCGTAATCGGGCGCGTTGAGCGTCGGCAAATAGGTCAGGTTCACGCCAAAGGGCTTGCTGGTCATGCCCTTGCAGCGCTCGATCTCGGCGGCCAGCGCCTCGGGATTGGGCTGGGTCAGCGCAGTGATCAGGCCCAGCCCGCCTGCGTTGGAAACCGCGCTCGCCAATTCGGCATAGCCGACATTCTGCATTCCGCCCTGGACGATGGGGTGCTCGATACCGAGCATTTCCGTAACGCGGGTCTTGAAGGGCATGGTCGTCTCCGGTGCAATCAGGCGGGAATCTGGTTGAAGGGCACGCCCTTGTCGGGGCGATGGTCCTGCGGCAGACCGAGGATGCGCTCGGCAATGGTGTTGAGCAGCATCTCGTCGGCACCGCCAGCGATGCGGCCAGTCGGTCCGGAAAGCCAGCTTGCCACCCAGTCCTCCTTGCTGGTCGCCTCGGGATCGAAGGCGAGCCCGGCGCTGCCTTGCAGGTCAATCGCCAGCTCGGACAGCTTCTGGCGGCTGCGCACCGAAACGAGCTTGCCGAGCGAGCCTTCCGGCCCCGGCTCCATCCCCGCTTCCATCATCAGGAAGGCACGGTCGCGGATCGCATTGAGGCCATTGCGCAGGGCAAAATTGCGCGCGATCGCCGAGCGGACGCGCCCATCCTCGATCGCCGGGCGACCATTGACCTCGACCTCGCGGGCCAGGTCGACAAAAAACGGGATGGTCGGGCCAAAGCCGTCCGCGTCCGAGGCGACATAGCGTTCGATCATCAAGGTCGCCAGGGCGACGCCAAAGCCGCCGCCGACCGGGCCGATGCGCTGGTCGTCGGTAAGCTTGGCGTCGTCAAAGAATACCTCGTTGCAGACGACTTCCCTGTCGAGCAATTCGAACGGCTTTGCCTCGACGCCCGGCGCATGCATGTCGACCCAGAAATAGGTCAGGCCCTTGTGCTTGGGCGCGGTGGGATCGCTGCGCGCGACGATGATGCCATAGTCGGCAATATGCGCATGGCTGGTCCACAGCTTCTGACCGTTGAGCTTCCAGCCATTGCCGTCCTGCTCGGCCTTCATTCGCAGCCCGGCAAGATCGGACCCGGCCGAAGGCTCGGAAAACAGCTGGCACCAGATTTCCTCACCCCGAAGCGCAGCGATCACGCGCTCGCGCACCCAGGCCTTGTCCTCGCAGAACTTCATGATGATCGGGATCGGCATGCCCAGCGAGATACCGAAATAGCCGCTCGGGAAACCGTGCGGCATCTCCTCCTCGTCGAAGGCGAGCTTGTGCAGGCCCGAAAGGCCGCGCCCGCCAAACTCTTCGGCCATGTGGATGCCGCCAAACCCGGCATCGTACTTCGCCGCCATGTAGCGCCGACCGAGCGCAAGATCCTCGGCGTCGGAAAGCCCCCGGCGCGCTTCGCGACCGAATTCGGGCACCATCGAGGAGGTGAAGGCGCGAGCCTGCTCGCGGAAGGTTTCAAGATCGATCACGATTTCGCTCCTGTTTCCAGTTCTTTCACCAGCAAGTCCTCCCAGACCAGCGGACTGCCCAGTTCAGCGGCAAGGCTGCGAGCCCGGCGCATGTGCAGGTGCAAGCCAAGCTGCCAGGTCACGCCGATGCCGCCATGGATCTGCACTGCGTCGCGGGCCGCCGTATCGTAGGCCTCGCTCGCTGCGAGCCGCGCCGCGCAGGCCTTGAGCACAAAGTCGGACTTGCCTTCGTGAGCGGCAGCATCGATGCAATTGGCGCGCGCCAGTTCGACAAGGCCGTAAATCTCGGCAATGCGGTGCTTGATCGACTGGAAGGCAGCGATCGGCTGGCCAAAGGCCTTGCGTTCCAGCGCATAGTCGCGGGCCAGCCGCATCGCCTGCTCAGCGCCGCCGGTCTGCTCGTGGGCCGAAACCACGGCCATGCGCGCCAGCGCTACCTTTGCCGCCTGGCGCGCGGCTTCGCCTTCGAGCAGCACAGTGGCAGGCGCATCCACGAACAGCAGCGAGGCATAGAGCCGCGCATTGTCAAAACTTTCGACCGGCTGGCGCATTGCTTCGGTCAATTCGACCAGCGCCAGCACTGGCGTATCCCCTGCAGTTGCCCAGACTACCGCGACATCGGCCTTGAGCGCGCCTGCAACCGCTGCCTTGCCACCCGAAAGCCTGCCCTGCGACACAGACGCGCGCGGCTCGATAGGAAACGGCGATGCTCCTTCCGCCAACGCGACTACCCCAATCGCCTCGCCAGCAGCAATCCGGGGCAGCCAGGTCTCGCGCGCTGCTTGATCGGTGCCTGCCAGCAGCAGCTGGGTGAAGGCATCATTGCCGGTGAGGAAAGGTACGCCCGACGTCACTGCGCCAAGCGCCTGCGCAATCAGGCCCAGTTCAACGAGGCCAAGGCCTAGACCATCGTAGGCTTCGGGCACCGAGAGCGCAGCCCAGCCTTGCGTAATTGCGGTTTGCCAAAGCCCCTCGTCATACTGGCCGGTCGGCCCGACCAGATCGAGCAGCCGCTGCAGATCGAATTGCGCATCGAGCACGCGGCGCGATTCGGTTGCGATTGCTTGCTGCGCCTCGTCGTAGAGGATGGTCATGCTCTCTGTTTCTCCCGTGCGGGCCGTTCGCTAGGCCATCGCCGCGTATCGTTCAAGCACCCAGGCGTGCCTGGTCTGGCCAGGCGGCATTCAAGCGGACGGCAGGGCAATTACCGCCGCGGTAAACCGGCTGATGCAGACGAGCTTGCCTGCCTCGTCGACGATCTCGATCGACCAGACCTGCAAGCGGCTGCCCAACGAGATTGGCCGCGCAGTGGCATATACCCATCCCGAGAAAGCGG